>NZ_JBIUVJ010000009.1:7201-126668 GCF_044742875.1 Pseudomonas sp. NPDC087817 | reverse complement strand
CAAAAGTCATTGCCGCCATCAAACGCTTCAGTTTCATGCCTTACTCCTAGCAGATAGGGTGTGTTAAGTCGGGGCCAAGTATCAGCAGGCCGTGTGAACACTCTATGGCTGAAATATGACAATTGGATGAAAGGCCAGCATGTCGCGACAGATCGTTCCCACGCTCTGCGTGGGAACGCCGCCATGGACGCTCTGCGTCCGCATTGAGAGGTGCCGCGGAGCGTCATGGGATGCATTCCCACGCGGAGCATGGGAACGATCAGACAGCTACAAATAGCTCGGAATCAGCGACCCTTCTTCCAGAGCCACGCCCCCACCAGAATCCCCACCGTGCACAGCACCGCCACATAGTAGGCCGGGCCCATCGCGCTTTCTTTCAACAACAGGCTGACCACCATTGGCGTCAGGCCGCCGAAGATCGCGTAGGCAACGTTATAAGAGAAAGACAAACCGCTGAAGCGCACCACCGGCGGGAACGCCTTGACCATCACGTAGGGCACCGCACCGATAGTGCCAACCAGAAATCCGGTCAGCGCATACAGCGGGAACAGCCAGGTCGGGTGAGCGGCGAGGCTGTGATAGAAGGTCCACGAGCTGATCAGCAAGCCCAGGCAACCAAACACGAATACGCGCCCGGCACCGAAGCGATCCGCCAATGCACCAGAGATGATGCAGCCGATGCTCAAAAAGACGATCGCCAGGCTGTTCGATTGCAGCGCGACCGTCGGCGAGAAGTTATAGACCGTTTGCAGCACGGTCGGGGTCATCAAAATGACTACGACGATCCCGGCGGACAGCAGCCAGGTCAGCAGCATCGAGATCGCAATCGCCCCACGATGGTCACGCAATACGGCGCGCAACGGCACTTCTTCGGCCAGGGCCTTGCGCTGTTGCAGCTCGGCGAACACCGGGGTTTCGTGCAGCCAACGGCGTAGGTAGACCGAAAACAAACCGAACACGCCGCCGAGCAGGAACGGGATCCGCCAGGCGTAATCGGAAACCTCGGCAGGCGTATAAATGCTGTTGATCGCGGTGGCGACCAGCGAGCCGAGCAGAATACCGGCGGTCAGGCCGCTGGTAAGGGTGCCGCAGGCGTAACCCATGTGTTTTTGCGGCACGTGTTCGGAAACGAAGACCCACGCCCCCGGCACTTCACCGCCAATCGCCGCGCCCTGAATCACGCGCATCAACAGCAGAAGAATCGGCGCCCACAGGCCGATCTGCGCATACGTTGGCAGCAGCCCCATGATCAGGGTCGGCACGGCCATCATGAAAATGCTCAGGGTGAACATCTTCTTGCGCCCCAGCAGATCGCCGAAGTGCGCCATGACGATGCCGCCCAGCGGCCGTGCGAGATAGCCGGCGGCGAAGATGCCGAAGGTCTGCATCAGACGCAGCCATTCGGGCATGTCGGCCGGAAAGAACAGCTTGCCGACCACGGTGGCGAAGAACACGAAGATGATGAAATCGTAGAATTCCAGCGCACCGCCGAGGGCGGACAGCGACAGAGTCTTGTAGTCGTTGCGGGTCAATGGTCGTGCGGGTTGCTCGGGCTGCGCGAGGCTCGAAGGCGCTGTGGTCATGGCAAGGGCTTCTCTTATAGTCGGATCTACCGCCACAACAACGCTGGCTGTGACTTGGGCAGGTTCGGCACCATAGCAAATTGTTCGAAAAAGCACATAGAGGCGCGTATTTGACGGTCGAAATGAGAACCGGATGGTCGTCGTGGAGTCTACCGACCGATATACTCGCAACCTTGCTCCGGTTTGTAGGGGGTTGCTGTGCGAAAACGTCGTTGGCCCGGCCTTTGCTCGGGATTAGCCGGTTTCGCAGAGTTTCTCCTTAGGCGCCTGATGGAAAACGTGACGAACGTAGAATGTTCGGTGCTGAATCGTTTTTCCCGAAGACGGCTACCACCAGCAATACCAACGAAGAGTCACGGGTCAGAGGCACCCCCGGCATGATAGAGCTCGAACAAGAAGATCCGATCCCGCAAGGCGACCTGGCCTTGCAAATCACTGCACTTCCACGTGAAACCAACGGCTTTGGCGATATTTTCGGCGGCTGGCTGGTAGCGCAGATGGATTTGGCCGGCACCGCAATGGCCAGCCGCGTGGCCGGTGGCCGCGTCGCCACGGTTGCCATTGATCGCATGGCGTTCCTCGTGCCTGTGGCAGTCGGCGCGCAATTGTCCTTTTACACCCAGACCCTGGAAATCGGCCGCAGCTCGATCCAGATGATGGTCGAAGTGTGGAGCGACGATCCGCTGTCCAGCGAGTGGCGTAAAGTTACCGAGGCGGTATTTGTCTTCGTCGCCATCGACGGCAGCGGCCGTACTCGCTCGGTGCCGCCACGCGCACGTTAAACATCGCGGCCGATTTGCGGTCGATAGTCGTCCCAAGTGTCTGATCGAGAGCTGTCCCATGAACACGCCCAACGTTGAAGCCGTGAAACTGGATGAACTGAACTGCTGGCGCATTCGCCACGGTCAGGCCGAAGTGCTGGTAGCCCAGCAAGGCGCGCACATCCTCAGTTATCAGATTGACGGCCAGCCGCCGATTATCTGGCTCAATGACAAGGCGGTGTTCAAGGCGGGCAAAAGCATCCGCGCCGGCGTGCCGGTGTGCTGGCCGTGGTTCGGCGTCTTCGAGCGTAATCCGCAGAGCGTGAAAGCGATGCGCGTCAGCGAAGAACCGGCGCAGGCTCACGGTTTTGTCCGGGCGATGGATTGGGAGCTGGGCGGCATCGAAGCCGAAGACCATGGCGTCAAGGTTGAATTCAAGCTGCCTTATCCGGAGGGCGGCTTCCCGGGCTGGCCGCATCAGGTCGATCTGACGCTGACCCTGCACCTGAATGACCAGTTGCACATCAGCCTGACCAGCCATAACCGTGGCGCCGAAGACGTCAGCATCAGTCAGGCGCTGCACACGTATTTCGCCGTCAGCGATGTACGCAATGTGCAGGTCGAAGGCGTGGATGGTCTGGATTACATCGAGACCCTGGACAACTGGAACACCCACGCGCAGACAGGCGACCTGCAGTTTGCCGGCGAAACCGACCGTATCTACCTGAATGCTCCGCCGCGACTGAGCATTGTCGATCCGGCCTGGGAGCGGCGTATCGTGCTGACGGCCACCGGCTCGCGCACGGCGGTGATCTGGAATCCGTGGATCGATCGCGCGGCAGCATTCAGCGACATGGATAACGATGGCTGGCAGCGCATGCTGTGCATCGAGACGGCGAACGTGATGGATGATGTGGTGAATCTGGCATCGAGTGCGAGCCATACGATGGGTGTCAGCATCGGCAGCAAACCGCTCTAACCAACCCCGCAGAACCAATGTTGGAGTGAGCCTTTGTGGTGAGGGGATTTATCCCCGATGGCCTGCGGAGCAGGCCCCTGTTCTTGATTCAAAAGCGGGGTCGCTTCGCAACCCATCGGGGATAAATCCCCTCGCCACAGGGGCTGGCACACAGTTGTTTCGTGGTGACTGTTAGAGATCCGACTCTTGCACCACCCGAACCTTGTCGGCCTCCAGCGCATACGCCGCATCAGCCAGATCATTGCTGACCTTCTCGACTTTCAGCGTGCCGGTGACCCACAGCGGCGTGTAGATATCGTCCAGCTTCAAACCCTTCGGATAACGCACCAGCACCAGTTGATTCGGCGGCGGTGGCGGCACGTGAATGCATGCGCCCGGGTACGGCACGAGGAAGAACAGCGTGCTGCGGCCCTTGGCATCGGACTCCAGCGGCACCGGGTAACCACCGATGCGAATGTGCTTGTCATTCATCGACGCCACGGTTTTGGTCGAATACATCACCGCCGGCAGACCTTTGGCCTGCTTCATCCCGCCCTTCTCGGTGAAGGTACCGGTGGCTTCCGGGGAGTTGTGGTCGATTTCAGGCATGGCCTCGAGGGCCTTTTGGTCCGACTTGGGCATCAGTTCCAGCCAGTCGGTTTCCGGCAATTCGCCGGCGTGGGCCAAACCGCTGCCCAGAAAAAGGAGAGTCAACAGAAGACGGCGCATGAAGGTGCTCGGGAAAGAAAGGAGAGAACGTTAAATCGCCGAGCATTCTAGCCCTCCCGGCCACTTTGGCCGAGAGGGCTTTGTCGCTTTGGATCAGTTCTTTTTGATCAGGCCGTAGATCACCAGCAACACGATCGCGCCGACTAGTGCGCCGATGAAGCCTGCACCCTCGCCCGCGTGATAGATGCCCAGAGCCTGGCCGCCGTAGGTGGCCGCCAGCGAACCGCCGATACCGAGCAGGATGGTCATGATCCAGCCCATGCTGTCATCGCCCGGTTTCAGGAACCGAGCCAGCAGGCCGACGATCAAGCCGATAAAGATGGTTCCGATAATTCCCATGGCATTTCCCTCTGATTTGGTAGATATGCGAAAGACTAGCCAGTGTTTCGCATCCTGCCATGAGAGAACGGCGGCCCCTGAATGGTTCCGCCGCTGCCACATGAAACTGTTTTACTCGGCGATCAGCGCTTCGACCTTGACGATCTGCGCCTGAAGGGTGGCCATGTCTGCGCAGCGCAGGTTGGCGTGACCGACCTTGCGCCCGGCCTTGAAGGCCTTGCCGTAGTGATGCAAATGGCAGTCTTCGATGGCGATGACTTTCTCCACCGGCGGAACCACGCCAATGAAGTTGAGCATTGCGCTCTCGCCGACCTTGGCCGTCGAACCCAGCGGCAGGCCGGCAACGGCGCGCAGATGGTTTTCGAACTGGCTGCACTCGGCGCCTTCGGTGGTCCAGTGCCCGGAGTTGTGCACGCGCGGGGCGATTTCGTTGGCTTTTAAGCCACCGTCGACTTCAAAGAACTCGAACGCCATCACGCCGACGTAATCCAGCTGCTTGAGCACACGGCTGGAATAGTCTTCGGCCAATGCCTGCAACGGGTGATCGGTACTGGCGACCGACAGCTTGAGGATGCCGCTCTCGTGGGTGTTGTGCACCAGCGGATAAAACTTCGTTTCACCATCACGGGCACGCACGGCGATCAGCGAGACTTCACCGGTGAACGGCACGAAGCCTTCCAGCAGGCAGGCAACGCTGCCCAGCTCGGCGAAGGTACCAACCACATCTTCTGGCTTGCGCAGGACTTTCTGGCCCTTGCCGTCGTAACCCAAAGTGCGGGTTTTCAGCACGGCCGGCAGGCCGATCGAAGCGACGGCCGCATCCAGATCGGCTTGCGACTGAATGTCGGCGAAGGCCGGAGTCGGGATGCCCAGATCCTTGAACATGCTCTTTTCGAACCAGCGGTCGCGAGCAATGCGCAGAGCTTCGGCGCTCGGATATACCGGGACGAATTGCGAGAGGAACGCGACAGTTTCCGCCGGGACGCTTTCGAACTCGAAGGTCACCAGATCGACTTCATCGGCCAGTTGGCGCAGATGATCCTGATCGCCGTAATCGGCCCGCAGGTGTTCGCCCAATGCGGCCGCACAGGCGTCCGGCGCAGGGTCGAGAAAAGCGAAGTTCATGCCCAGCGGAGTGCCCGCCAGGGCCAACATGCGGCCCAACTGGCCGCCACCGATTACACCGATCTTCATCTCAACAACCTCAGGCAATACGTGGGTCTGGATTGTCCAGGACGCTGTCTGTCTGCTCGGCACGGAAGGTTTTCAGTACCGCGTGGAACTGCGGATGCTTGGCGCCGAGGATGCTTGCCGAGAGCAGCGCGGCGTTGATCGCGCCGGCCTTGCCGATGGCCAGGGTGGCGACCGGAATGCCCGCTGGCATCTGCACGATCGACAGCAGCGAATCGACGCCCGACAGCATCGACGACTGCACCGGAACGCCCAGCACCGGCAGGTGGGTCTTGGCCGCACACATGCCTGGCAAATGGGCCGCGCCACCAGCACCGGCGATAATCACCTCGATGCCGCGGCCTTCAGCCTCTTCGGCGTACTGGAACAGCAGATCCGGGGTGCGGTGGGCAGAAACCACCTTGACCTCGTACGGGATGCCGAGCTTTTCCAGCATATCGGCGGTGTGGCTAAGGGTGGACCAATCGGACTTGGAGCCCATGATCACGCCAACCAGTGCACTCATCGTCGCGCCTCTTCTCTCTGGGCGCCCGCAGGCGCGTCAAAAACAACAAGCCACGCAGGATTGCGTGGCTTGATTGTACGAAAAATGGCCGGACGTACCGGCCGAAGGCCGCGCAGTATACCGCAATGAAAGCAATAAACAGCCCCCATCGCGACCATCTGTCATCTGCCGCAAAAGCCCGGTTTTATTGACCTGAAGGTCAGCGCCAAGACATCACTTTGATCCCTGTGGGAGCTGGCTTGCCAGCGATGGCGTCAGACCAGTAAACAGAGAGGGTGACTGACACACCGCATCGCTGGCAAGCCAGCTCCCACAGGATTAGTTGCCGGATTCAAGATCCGTGCGCAGCTCCGCCTTCGAGCTTGCGCCACAACAGGCGCACATTGGCCTTGCGCACCAGCGCGCAGCGGTAAAGGCGAATCTCCAGCGGCACATGCCATTGCGGGCCGCCGCAGACGACGAGTTCACCCCGTGCCAGTTCCGCACGCACGCTCAACTGCGGCACCCAGGCGATGCCGAGGCCTTCCAGCGCCATGCTCTTCAGGCTGTCAGCCATCGCCGTTTCATAGATCGTGGTGAACCGCAGCTGACGCTGGCGCAGCAAACCGTTCACCGAACGCCCGAGAAAGGCGCCTGCGCTATACGCCAGCAACGGCACGCTGGCCTCGCCTTCCAGATCGAACAGCGGCTTGCCGTCGGCATCGGCTGCGCACACCGGGAGCATTTCGGTCTGGCCCAGGTGCAGCGACGGGAAGATTTCCGGGTCCATCTGCATGGCCGCGTCCGGGTCGTAGAACGCCAACATCAGATCGCAACCGCCCTCACGCAAGGCATGCACAGCGTCACCGACGTTGGTCGCGACGAGTCGCGTGGCGATGTTCAGCCCTTCATTGCGCAGTTGCGCGATCCAGCGCGGGAAAAAGCCCAGCGCCAGCGAGTGCGCCGCAGCGACCTGCATCACCTCGCCCTGCCCGCCTTCCAGATGATGCAGATGGCGCAGCACTTCGCCGAGCTGTTCGACCACGGTGCGCGCGGTTACCAGAAACAACTGCCCTGCAGCCGTCAGTTCGACCGGCGTACGCGAGCGATTGACCAATGTCAGCCCCAACGCCGCTTCCAGGCTGCGAATCCGTCGACTGAACGCCGGTTGCGTCACGAAGCGCCGTTCGGCTGCCTGCGAGAAGCTGCGGGTGGCGGCCAGAGCACTGAAGTCCTCGAGCCATTTGCTTTCCAGATTCATCACGTCCTCCCGGACACGCACCAAAACAGGTCACACGTCTGCCGCGCACGCGGCGTCAAACGGGCAATATGCCGAATGCGCATAGGCCAGTGCTTAACAGCATTGGCCCAAAAATTCCCACAAGCCTAGCATTCGCAGCGGTCCGGCACAGACCGGGTCCATATCGAGATGATTTCTATCATGTCCTCCGCTGCATCTTTCCGCACAGAAACCGACCTGCTTGGCGCCCTCGACGTACCCGCTCAAGCGTATTACGGCATCCAGACCCTGCGAGCGGTGAACAACTTCCGCCTCTCGGGCGTTCCGATTTCGCATTACCCGAAACTGGTTGTCGGCCTGGCAATGGTCAAACAGGCCGCTGCTGACGCCAACCGCGAGTTGGGTCACCTGAGCGAAGCCAAGCACGCCGCCATCAGCGAAGCCTGTGCACGATTGATCCGCGGTGATTTCCACGAAGAGTTCGTGGTCGACATGATTCAAGGTGGCGCCGGTACTTCCACCAACATGAACGCCAACGAAGTGATCGCCAACATTGCGCTCGAAGCAATGGGTCACCAGAAAGGCGAGTACCAGTACCTGCACCCGAACGACGACGTGAACATGGCGCAGTCGACCAACGACGCTTACCCGACGGCCATCCGCCTGGGTCTGCTGTTGGGTCACGACACCCTGCTCGCCAGCCTCGACAGCTTGATTCAGGCATTCGCGGCCAAGGGTGAAGAATTCAACCACGTCCTGAAGATGGGCCGTACCCAGCTGCAAGACGCCGTGCCGATGACCCTCGGCCAGGAATTCCGTGCCTTCGCCACCACCATGGGCGAAGACCTGGCCCGTCTGAAGACGCTGGCCCCGGAACTGCTGACTGAAGTGAACCTGGGCGGCACCGCGATCGGTACCGGCATCAACGCCGACCCGCGTTATCAAGCGCTGGCTGTTCAGCGTCTGGCGCTGATCAGCGGCCAACCGGTAGTACCGGCGGCCGACCTGATCGAAGCGACTTCCGACATGGGCGCCTTCGTGCTGTTCTCCGGCATGCTCAAGCGCACCGCGGTCAAGCTGTCGAAGATCTGCAACGACCTGCGCCTGCTGTCCAGCGGCCCACGCACCGGCATCAACGAAATCAACTTGCCGGCGCGTCAGCCAGGCAGCTCGATCATGCCCGGCAAGGTCAACCCGGTAATCCCGGAAGCCGTCAACCAGGTGGCATTCCAGGTTATCGGTAACGACCTGGCGCTGACCATGGCAGCCGAAGGCGGCCAACTGCAACTGAACGTGATGGAGCCTTTGATCGCTTTCAAGATCTTCGACTCGATCCGCCTGCTGCAACGCGCCATGGACATGCTGCGCGAGCACTGCATCGTCGGCATCACCGCCAACGAAGCACGTTGCCGTGAACTGGTCGAACACTCGATCGGTCTGGTCACCGCATTGAACCCGTACATCGGCTACAAAAACGCCACCCGCATCGCCCGTATCGCTCTTGAAAGCGGCCGCGGCGTGCTGGAACTGGTGCGCGAAGAAGGTCTGCTCGACGAAGAGAGTCTTGCCGACATCCTGCGCCCGGAAAACATGATTGCTCCGCGTCTGGTTCCGCTCAAAGCCTGAGCCGACGCGTTACTTGTAGCACCGCTCACCAGGTCGAGGGACTAGACACCTCTCACCTTTTGAGGGCTTGGGGATATTTCCCCAGGCCCTTTTTTTTAACTTTCTGATCCTGAGACCCGTATGTCTGGGGATTGCTTCATGTGGAAATAAGCCCTTGTGGCGAGGGGATTCATCCCCGATCGACTGCGAAGCAGTCGCAAAACCCTGCCACGCGATGTGCCTGATACAGCGTGATTACAGGTTTTGGGGCCGCTACGCGGCCCTTCGGGGATAAATCCCCTCGCCACAGGGTTTGAGTCAACACAGAAGCGGCTCCCACACAAACCCGACGCCGGTAACGTCGGGTGCTTCACAGCTTCGTTTCGTCGCTTGCACCACTACCGTGCAGACGGGCGCGCCACTGATCGGTATAGTGCCGCCCCTCTTCGCGTGAGCGGTCGTCGGTAACGAGGCCATAACCCATGCGAAACCCGAACTAATAACAAACCCGCGAAATGGATCCGGGACGAAACCCTCGCCTCGCCTGTCGTGCCGCGCGCAGACCGGTGTAACGCGATGTTTCTGAACATCCAGCATTTGCTTACACAAAAAACAGCGAGGAAAAATCCATGCTCGAAGTCATTAACGACTTCCTCTCAGGGAAAGTACTGATCGTGCTCATTGTCGGGCTCGGTAGCTACTTCACGATTCGCTCGCGTTTCGTACAACTGCGCCACTTCTTCCACATGTTCGCGGTGTTCCGCGACAGCTTGAAAGGCAGCGCCGGGCAACTCAGCTCGTTCCAGGCCCTGATGCTCAGCCTCGCCGGCCGTGTCGGTGCAGGCAACATCGCCGGTGTCGGCATCGCCGTGACCCTCGGCGGGCCAGGTGCGGTGTTCTGGATGTGGGTGACCGCACTGGTCGGCATGTCCAGCAGCTTCTTCGAATGCACCCTGGCCCAAGTCTACAAGCGCGCCGATGGTGACGGTCTGTACCGTGGCGGCCCGGCTTACTACATCCAGCACGGCCTGAAACTGAAAGGCATGGCGGTGGTGTTCTCGATTCTGCTGCTGGTCACCTACGGCTTCGCCTTCATTGGCCTGCAGTCCTACACCGTGACCCACTCGTTGCAGAACGCCTTTGCCTTTAACCCTCAACACACCGGGATCGTCCTGGCGGTGTTGCTGGCCATCACCTTCATCGGCGGCATCAAGCGCATCGCTTCGGTGTCCGACCTGCTGGTACCGATCAAGACCCTGGCCTACATCGGCGTGACTCTGTACGTGATCGGCACCCAGATCGAACACGTGCCAGCCATGCTGGAAACCATCTTCAAGAGCGCCTTCGGCCTCGATCCGGCCTTTGGCGGCCTGCTCGGCAGCGCCATCGTCATGGGCGTGAAGCGTGGCGTGTTCGCCAACGAAGCGGGCCTGGGCAGTGCGCCGAACGTCGCCGCCGTGGCCGCCGTGAAGCACCCGGGCGCCCAAGGCGTGGTTCAGGCTTTCAGCGTGTTCCTCGACACCTTCGTGATCTGCACCTGCACCGCGCTGCTGATCCTGTTGTCGGGCTTCTACACCCCGGGCTTTGAAGGTGACGGCATCGTCCTGACCCAGAACTCGCTGGCCGCCGTGGTCGGTGACTGGGGTCGCATGTTCGTCAGCGTCGCGCTGTCGCTGTTCGTCTTCACCTGCATCCTCTACAACTACTACCTGGGCGAGAACAGCTTGCAGTTCCTCACCCGCAACCGCGCCGCGCTGATGGTTTTCCGCGGCCTGGTGCTGGCGCTGGTGGTATGGGGTTCGATGCAGGACCTTTCGACCGTGTTTGCCTTCGCCGACATCACCATGACCTGCCTGGCCTTCGTCAACCTGGTGGCCCTGGCCATGCTGTTCAAGGTTGGCATGCGCGTGATGCGCGACTACGACGAGCAGCGCCGTGCCGGCGTCAAACAGCCCGTGTTCGACTCCAGCAAATTTACTGATCTGGATCTCGACCTGAAGGCCTGGCCGACCAACCCGTCGTCCGCCACTCAAGCCGATGCTCAGCCGCAAGGCGTCCCTGCAGCGCAACGCTGACAGGTGAATGACGGGCGCATCCCCTGCGCCCGTCAGTTATTGTGATGCAATAACTTGCAGGAGTGAGCCTGCTCGCGATGGCTGTCTTTCAGCCAACATCAATGTTGAATGATGAACCGCCATCGCGAGCAGGCTCACTCCTGCAATGTCATCTCTTGTGGAGACCTTCAGATGATTGCCAATTCCTACCCCGCCGCCCAGCACGTCATGGTGCTCTACACCGGTGGCACCATCGGCATGCAGGCCAGCGCCAACGGTCTGGCCCCTGCATCCGGTTTCGAAGCGCGGATGCGCGACTACCTGCACAGTCAGCCTGAACTCGTCGTACCGCAGTGGCGCTTTCGCGAGATGTCGCCGCTGATCGACAGCGCCAACATGACACCGGCCTACTGGCAGCAACTGCGTGAAGCAGTGGTCGACGCTGTGGATGTGCAAGGCTGCGACAGCGTGCTGATCCTGCACGGCACCGACACCCTGGCCTACAGCGCGGCGGCGATGAGCTTCCAGTTGCTCGGCCTGCAGGCTCGCGTGTGCTTCACCGGCTCGATGTTGCCGGCCGGCGTGACCGACAGCGATGCCTGGGAAAACCTCAGCGGTGCGCTGGTTGCGCTGGGCCAAGGCCTGGCACCGGGTGTACATCTGTACTTCCACGGCGAACTGCTGCCACCGACCCGTTGCGCGAAAGTACGCAGCTTCGGCCGTCATCCGTTCAAGCGTCTGGAGCGTCAGGGCGGCGGCGTGAAAGCCCCGTCGATTCCTGCAGCGTTGAACTACAACCAGCCGAAGCAACAGGCGAATGTCGCGGTGCTGCCGCTGTTCCCCGGTATCAGCGCCGGAATAGTCGACGGCCTGCTCGACGGTGGCATTCAGGGACTGGTGCTGGAGTGCTACGGCAGCGGCACCGGACCGAGCGACAATCCAGAGTTCCTCGCCAGCCTCGGCCGCGCGCGGGATAACGGCGTGGTCGTGGTCGCGGTCACGCAGTGCCATGAAGGCGGTGTCGAGCTGGACGTTTACGAGGCCGGCAGCCGCTTGCGTGGCGTTGGCGTATTGTCCGGTGGCGGCATGACCCGCGAGGCGGCGTTCGGCAAGTTGACTGGGCTGCTCGGTGCCGGCCTTGAAACTCAAGAAGTCCGCCGACTGATTGAGCTCGACCTCTGCGGCGAACTGATCTGACACACCACACGACTCTGTAGGAGTGAGCCTGCTCGCGATAGCAATCTTTCATTCAACATTGATGTTGGCTGCCAGACCGTAATCGCGAGCAGGCTCACTCCTACAAAGGAGTTTCACCCGGCATGCAACTTGCTGCGTTCCAGCCATCATCAGGCTGGAAGATCTTATGCTCCACTCCCACCTCACCACCCTCAACGCCGTCTCACTGGTCCTCAACACCTTCAAGGCGGAAGGCTTGTCGAGCGATGCCTTGCTGGCCGGCAGCGGCATCAGTGCGGCGGATCTGGCCCGGGCCGACACGCGCATCACCACCAATCAGGAGATGCAGGTCTGCGCCAACGCGGTCGCGCTCAAGCGCGATATCGGTCTGGAACTGGGCCGGCGCATGCACGTTTCCTGCTACGGCATTCTCGGTTACGCCTTGCTCACCTGTGCCACCTTCGGTGACGCTTTGCGCCTGGCGATCCGTTATCCGGCGCTGCTGGGAACACTTTTCGAACTGAGTCTGGAAGACGATGGCGAACGTATCTGGTTTGTCGCCGCCGACTATCGCGAGAGCCCAGCGATGGCGGTGTTCAATGCCGAGTTCTGTCTGGTTTCACTCAAAGTCATTTGCGATGACTTGCTCGGTCACCCGCTGCCATTGCTGGCCACACGGTTTGAACACGCGGCGCCGGACTATCGCGCCAGCTACGCCGAACACTTCGCCAGCCCGCTGCACTTTGCCGCCAAGGACAATGCCTTCGCCTTCGACCGGCACTGGCTCGACCAACCGCTGCCGCTGGCCGACAGCATCACCCATCAAGCAATGGCCGAACGTTGCCGCAAACAGAATCTGGAGTTCACCGGGCGTCAGGCCTGGCTAGGGCGGATTCGTCAATTGCTCAGCGCGCAATTGAACGCCGCGCCGGGGCTGGAAGGTCTGGCCCAGCAGATGAAGTGCTCGCCGCGTACCTTGCGCCGGCATCTCAAGGACATGGGCAGCAGCTATCAGGAATTGCTCGATGAACTGCGCTTCGAGCGCGCCAAGCAGATGCTGTGTGAGGAGCAACTGCCGATCTATCGCATCGCCGAGACACTGGGCTTCAGCGAGACCGCAAGTTTCCGTCATGCCTTTGTGCGCTGGAGTGGCGTGGCGCCCAGTCAGTTCCGCCCTTGAGATAAATCAGGCGCAGCGCCAAAGACTGCACTACATTACGCGGCCTGATTCTGTCGCCGGTGTTTTTGCTCGATGGCCCTTTTTCGTTACTGCGCACAACGTGTCGTTCTCGCTGCTCTGATCAACCTGCCCATGGCCGCCCACGCCATCGAGCTGAACTGGTGGGGGCTGCCACCCAAAGCGGTGGTCGATAAGCCCGAGTACGCCCGCACCATCATCCCGATGCCCACCGCTGCTGAAACACCGACGCCATCGGTGGGGTTGCTCAGCGGTTTTCGCGGTCTGTTTTACCTGAACGTCTATCGCGATCAGGACTACCGCGAACGCACGCAAAAACTCGGGCCGATTCCGCTGCTCACCGCCGAGGAGTTTCACAGCTGCATTACCGAGTTCCAGTACTTGAATCTGGGCTCGTCGGCCAGTCGTACCGACATCGCACCCGGCATTGTGGTCGATACGCTGGCGTTCGACTGCGTCAAAAGCAGCGGCTGGGAAACCAAGCGTTATCTGCTGATCGATTCGCGCGCACCCGGTACACCGTTGCTGGCGCTGGGGCGGATTCGCAACGATCACCTGCTGTCGTTCCAGCCATTGCAGGACACTCCGGCAGCAGTGCTCGACACCTGGCTAAAAGGCGTCGAAGGCGCCCGGGGCGCCATGCGCTACCAAGTACCCGACGCCCCGCTGAGCATTGAAGTCGACCCCAAACCTTACCTGGCCGGCGACGGCGCGCTAGAGCTGTGGGAACTGCACCGACAACTGAGCCAGGCCAGTGACAAAGGCCCGGGGCTGAAGAAAGTCGATGAGCTGTTTTTGAATCAGGACTTTCGGCGGATTGGTGCCGATCAGCCGGAGTTCATCGGCCAGCTCAATGACATTGCCTACTGGAAGAGCCAAGTGGCACCGGACGAGGGTTCACGGCAATGGCTGCTGGAAGTCGTACGGCGTGCGCCACAACGCATTCCGGTGTATCTCAACCTCGCGGATCAGGCCTGGCAGTACTATGAAAAGGCACCGACCTACACCACCCAATACGCATTGGCGCAGGAGTATTACCGGATCTACTGCGGGCTGCGCCTGCAACGTAGTCTGAGTGTTCCCGAGCGTGTCCTGCAGAATCTCGACCTCACCCAGGCCGACCCGCAGGCCTGCCAGGCGCAGTGGCCCTTGATCGAGGCCGTCGACAATCAGGACGAGCCGCGCGTGCGGCAGTTGCTCGACAGCGGCCTGCAAGCCAAAACCCTCGGCGAGGACGGCCGCAGTGCCTTGTTGCATGCACTGGATGCGCCGAACTTCGCCATCGCCCGCCTGCTGCTCGAACGCGGCGCCGAAACCCACGGCATCAACGGCAGCGAGCCGCTGGTGATGCAGGCACTGAACAAGGACCTCAAGGCTGACAAGGATCCGCAGCAAGCCCAGCGCACGCAGTTCCTGCTCAACGCCGGTGCCGCCATCGACGAGCCCGATGCGCGCGGCAAGACCCTGCTGATGCAGCGAGCATCGGCCAAGGATGAAGAGGTGTTCAACTGGCTGTTCAAGCACCCGCAAAACCTGGATTTGCGGGAAAGCGAGGAACAGCGAACCGCGCTGTACGAAGCGATTTACCGCAACAACTATCCGGCGGCAAAACGTCTTGTTGACGCCGGGGCGCAGTTGAATTTTCTCTATCCTTCCGGACGTTGCTACAAGGGTGACCGCCTGGATTCGGTGCTCTATCTGCTGGCAAGCCAGGCCCCGAGAAGCAACATCGACAAAGAACTCGACCATCAGCAGATGTTCGGGCTGTTCACGTTGATGCTGGAAAAAGGCGCCGACCCGACGCTGGGAAATGATTGCAGCAAGGATGCCTACAGCAAGTTGCGCAAGGTGCTTGAACAACGCGAGCGACCGGATTGGCTGGAGGCGCTCGACCGCCATCAAGCCACGACGGATAAAACCGCAAGCCGTCCCTGAATGTGTATCGCGCCCCGTAAAGGGGCGCTTCGGTCTTTGACGGGGCGATTTTCGGTCAGATTTTTTGGCCAGATCGATCCCCTTTTGGCCTTTCCTGCCGTTCTCCGAATCGCATTGCACCGCAACACTGGGCGCAACCGAATCAGCCCTGCGGAGAACAACAAATGCTGACGATCTACTCGGACGATCATCACCTGCACCATGGCCGCTGCGAATTGATCGACGGCCAGCTCAAGCCGTGTTTCGAGATGCCGTCGCGCGCCGACCATGTACTGCAACGTGTGCAGAACCAGCACCTGGGGCCGGTCGAGGCACCGAAGGATTTTGGCCTTGAACCGATCACGCGCATCCACAGCCGCGACTACCTCGACTTTTTCAAAGGTGCATGGGCGCGCTGGACCGAATTCAACACCGACGGCGATCTGCTGCCCTACACCTGGCCGGCGCGCACCTTGCGCGCGATCAAACCGACCAGCCTGCATGGTCAGCTCGGTTACTACAGCTTCGACGGCGGCGCGCCGATCACCGCCGGCACCTGGCAAGCGGCGTACAGCGCAGCGCAGGTCGCACTGACCGCGCAAGCGGCCATTCAACATGGCGCACGCAGTGCCTTTGCCTTGTGTCGGCCACCGGGACACCACGCGGCCAGCGATTTGATGGGTGGTTATTGCTACCTCAACAACGCTGCCATTGCTGCGCAGGCGTTTCTCGATCAGGGCCACCAAAAGGTTGCGATCCTCGACGTCGACTATCACCACGGCAACGGCACGCAGTCGATTTTCTATGAGCGCAGCGACGTGTTGTTCACCTCGATCCACGGTCACCCGGAAGCGGAGTTTCCGTTCTTTCTCGGCTATGACGATGAGCGCGGCGAAGGGGCCGGTGAGGGTTTCAATTTCAACTATCCGTTGCCGGCCGGATCGGGCTGGGATGTCTGGAGCGCGGCGCTGGAC
The DNA here is from genome assembly GCF_044742875.1 of Pseudomonas sp. NPDC087817. Classification (NCBI taxonomy): domain Bacteria; kingdom Pseudomonadati; phylum Pseudomonadota; class Gammaproteobacteria; order Pseudomonadales; family Pseudomonadaceae; genus Pseudomonas; species Pseudomonas sp. NPDC087817. The sequence goes on along the minus strand of NZ_JBIUVJ010000009.1, from coordinate 110,462 downwards.
CAGGCCTGCAACGAGATCGACCGCTACGGCGCCGACATCATTGTCGTGTCGCTCGGTGTCGATACATTCAAGGACGATCCGATCTCGCAATTCAAACTCGACAGCCCGGACTACCTGGCGATGGGCAAACGCATTGCCGCCCTGGGCAAACCCACGCTGTTCGTCATGGAAGGCGGTTATGCCGTGGAGGAAATCGGCATTAACGCCGTGAACGTACTGGAAGGTTTTGAAAGCGCTCAGTAAGCAAACCCTCGCCAGAGACCCGCATTCGCGGGTCTTTTTTTGCCTGCAATCTGTATGTACCGCACACCGGCGGCCCGCGACTTTTACCTTGCCCTGACCCGGCGCCATTTGGCGCGCCGCCCTTGTCAGAGCAGGAATTACCCATGCCCGAAATCTCCTTGCCCAGCGCCGTTGATGTGCTGACGCAACTGGTGACCGGTCCGTCGCTGCGGGAAGTCGCCACCCAGGCTTTGCGCCCAGAGCTCAAGACCTTATATCCGAACCTGAAAATCGATCCGCAATTGGCGATGGTCGTGACCCCGACCTGGATCGTCAAAGACGACCGCGTCGTTAGCGGCGGCGATCAGGTCGAGTCCCTGACCAACGTGCTGGTGCGGCTCGGCCTGTCCGGTACCACCGTCACGTATCTGGACGATGAACACTTTCTGACCCAGCACCCCGGCAGCGAGTCCGCGTTCCAGTTGCCCGTAGAGGTCGACGCCCTCGCCAGCCTGCTCAACGAACTCGCGCCGCTGCTGTTCGTGGCGTACCGGGAACAACAGGTTGATTACTGGAACCGACATACCTCTCCCGCACACCCGCGCTGGTATCAACTGTCGGATGCTTTGCGCAACCTGTGGAATGTCGACGCGAGTCTGGGCTGGGACGCGGATCAGCAAGCCATGGCTCACGCCGTGTTCCGTCACCCCGACAAGCACCAGCGGCTGTCCGGCGACAAGTACAAGACCCGCGCCTGCCTGATCGACCTGGATCAGGGTGACGGTGAAAAGCGCACCCATGTGCACGTTCTCGATACCGCCGTGCTGGTCGGTACCCATGAAAAGCGCACGCTGATCGTGACCCATTCGCTGGTGAATGGTTTCCGCCGTTTCGATTCGATGGAGGCGCTGGGTGATGCCCTGCCGCGTCGCTATCGTGAGAACACCGCCGCCGGTGACCTGCACTGGCGGTTGTTTGAGCCCGACGGCAACTTCTTCGATCATCAGGCTTGCACGCTGATCGCTCTAGAGGCCGATGCCCTTGGCGAGATCAACTTCTTCGCAGGCTCGACCCTCAATAACCTCTTTCCCCATAACGGTACGGCCGGCGATCACTCAGAGCCGGCGCCACGCCTCAAACCCCACGTCGACCGTCTGCAACCGATGCTGCCGTCCTGGCTCGACAACGCCAATGCGGCCGATCAGACCAGCTTCAGCCGACACCTGCTGGACCTGACCGTGGTGCAGCACCAGAACGCCGGCAAATCGTTTCAGAGTGAAGTGGCCAGCCTCGACACTTTTACCCGCGAAGCGCTGACCCGGCAGATCCGCAAGGATCATCCCAAGGCCGGCGAGGTAAAAATCGATGAGATCGAGATCAGCATCACCAGCCTGGATGTCTGGGGCACGTTTGTCGTGCCGTTCAACAGCGAGAACCAGACGTTCTCGTTGAGCGAACTGACGCTGCAAAACCTCGAAGGGATGCCGCTGGGCAACAAAACCGTGCGTTACAGGGACGGCAGCGCCTTGCCGGACTGGCTCACCGTGGCCTATGTGGAAAAACTGGTCACCACCGTCAACATTGGCAAAACCTATCCGGCGTACCTGCAGAAGCGCCTGGTCGACGATAGCGTCCAGGCATCGGCCCTGCAGAAGTTATATGTCCGTCAGTTGCCGATCGAACTGCCGATGCTGGCGCTGCAGCACAAGATTCGTGGCGAGGCCGGCATTGACGAGCAAGGTTACCGCTACCTGTTGGCCGCCCTCGGTGACAGCGCCGAGGACCGTGTAGTCGACGGGCAGGAAATCATCATCAGCCCCCTGGCGTTCAATGCCCACCACATCAGCTCAAGGGCCGACACCGTGGTCAACATGTTTGTCATCGGCCCGCGTCAGACCGACAAGGGTCCTTATCTGCTTTATCGACCCCTGTTCGAAAAACCGTTGATCCAGTACCCCAGTCGCACCAATCTGCTCTATGCGATCAAGCACTCGCGCCTGCTGCGCGAGTCGGTGCTCGCCTGGTTGCCGGATGATGTTCGTTTCAACTACAGCCAGTACGTGTTCCCGGCCAAGATGCCGTCGGTGTGGGTCATTCCTCAAGCAGTGGTCAATCCCGTCACTGCCGTCGACATGCTCGGTGTCGCCCAGTTGCACACCCGCGCGATCACCGACGATGTCCTGCAGACGCTGCACAAAGCCAACGTCGAGGCCATCCTCACTCAGGCCGACCGCCAGACGGTCTCCAACGCCGAAGCACGCTGGGCCTCGGTAAAACACGGCGGCTGGATGCTGTTCAACGCCGCCCTGCCGTTCCTCGGGCGGGGCATCAGTACCGCCGCCTGGATCTGGCAGATCCTCGACGATTTGCAGGAAGTCAGCGATGGCGCAAATCAGCCGACCGGCAAGATCGCCTGGACCGCGCTCGCCGATATCCTGCTGGCGCTCGGCATGGTGCTGGCCCACCGCGCTGCCGTCGGCAAGGCGCCCCGGCGCGAAATCATCAGCGCGGCGGAAACGGCAGAACGGTTGCTGCCAACAGTTGTTCCCGAAGTCGTCAAACCGGTGCGGCTGCCAGACGTTACAACCCTCGAACTGCCGGTCGGCCATGACACATCGCTCAATGCGAGCGTTGCATTGGCGCGTTCAGGCCCCAGTCTTGAGTCACTGCTCGACAGCCTGAAAACCACAAAGCCCAAAGACCTCGGCACTGCAACCACCGAAGGCCTGCATCGGCACCTCTTTGCTCACCAGAAAAAATGGTACGCCCCCGTCGGCAAACGCTGGTTCGAGGTGCAACTTAACGACAACGGCGATGTGCAAATCATCGATTCGCATCAAGTGCCCACACGTACTGGGCCTTTGCTGACCGTTACCGCCGGCGGGCGATGGGTCATCGATCTGCGGTTGCGTCTGCGCGGCGGCGCGCTGCGCAGTCGTATCGCGCAAGCACGCCTGGAAAAACAACAGAAGCTGGCTCAGTTGAAGAGTGACATCAGCGCGTTCGATCTGACGATGCAACCCAAGCAGGACACACTGGCCGATTTCCATACAGCCTTGCTTGAGGCACTGCCGGAAAAAGTAGAGGAGACTCGCAAGCAGTACCTCGACACCCTTGAATCGCAACTCAGCGAATACACGGCCCACATCGACCAGCTCAAGGCACTGAACCTGGCGGAGCCGGTACCCAACTACCGCACGGCGATGATCGACCGGCTGACCATGCAAATGTTTTTGTGCCACTCCTGGTTTATCGAACGCAATCTCGATTACAGCACTACCCTGACGGCGACGACGGACCTGTTCGATCACAACGCGACGGCGCAAGCAGACCATGTCGCGGCCTTCGAAAAATTGAACGAGCTGACCGGCAAGTTCATTGCGAAGCTGGAGTTTGCCCACACGCGCTTCGATGAACTGAAACTGCTTGGCAAAGAAGGTGTCGAGACCCAACGCCGTTACCAGGCCAAGCTCCCCGCTTATGAAATCAACGACCTGAAAATGCTCGAGATCAGCCTGGCGCAGAGACTCTGTCTCAAGGCGGGTCCGCCAGAAAGCGCGGCTGACGCCAGAATTGCCCTGGAAGACGTGATTGAAGATGCCGCACTCAACATCCAGAGTTCGATGGACCTGAGCACTGATGAAAACCTGGACAACCTCGCCGAACGAATAGAAGCCACGAGCAATCTGGCCGAACAATTTACCGCCATCGACCAGCGCTTTGTCGACCTGCTCGTCGAGTACCCCGAACACTTTCAGCCCGAGCGGATGGCGCAAGTGCGCAAGCAGATCAATGCATTCAGCGAAGCCACGGTGAACAGGCTGGGCAACCTGTTGCGCGACCAACTCCTGCTGGGGCCGAAGCCCGGCCCCTCACGCCCCAGGACAAACTTCGGCAAAAAAATCATCAAGACCCGCTACAAAGGCACGCTTGTCGGTGAAGTCCGAAAAAGCGCCGATGGCCAGGACACTGACCTGGTGGACGTGCGAGCGAAAGTATCGGGCAGACTCATCGCCACGTTTCATGAAAAAACGCCCGGGGAGTGGGTCGAGCGAGTTACACCGAAGACATCGCCAACCCCGTCCAGGCCGAATCTGAAAAACAGTCTTGCCGTGGGACAAACCTTGATCGACGACTTGCCGGCATTCCAGAGGCGAACCGATGGCCATATCAAACGGGCCAAGCGCATACCGGCCGAAGCTGAATCGCTCTACCAAGTGCATGCCGTGACTCTGCGCAGCGCCAGAGAGGCCATCGATCAGGCCTTGATCGCCAGCAACGAGACCGCAGACCGTGTGGCGTCCACGCTGGTGGACGCGCTCGACAGCGCAGCGGCTGCGCTCGATAAAAAGGGCCGAAAAACGCGGATTACCTTGATCAAACAGCAGCCGCCGACGGCCGCCCATGTTCAATGGCTGAACAATGTCGGTGAAGTGAAAATCAGCAAAACCGTTTCTCGCCGCCGCCTCAAAGGCCCTAAAGATTTTCTCGATGAATATGAAATCAGCGACGCCAGAACCGGCGCAGCGTTCTGGTACGCGCACATTCACTATGACAACGCCACCGCCCCGGCCACCGCGTCGACGGCTCGCCATATGAAAACCCTGGAGCAGCGGCGCCTTGGCGGTGCCTACGACATGCGCAACCTGAGCAATCAGGAGCTCATCAAAATTCACCGCAGCGCGATGACGCCTAAATTGGCCGAAGAGCTGTTTTTCCCTCCTGCCAAGCCTGCTGCAACCGCGTCAGTGCTGCCCTGATTGCAGGTTCGGGCACAGCGGCAAAGCCCAGGACCAGACCGGCGCGCTGATCGGAAGCGGTCGATGAATCGGGCAGCCAGTAATGGCTCAAACCGTTGATTTCCACATCCACGCGGGCAGCCTGTTCAATCAGTTGCTGCTCGCGGGCGATGCTCTCTACCGGCACGGTCAGGTGCAGTCCGGCAGACACTGCGGGCAATTTACCCACGCCGGCAATGCCCGTCGGCCAGCCGTCGAGCAACGCATTGCGACGGCTGAGCGCAGCGCGGCGCATGCGCCGGATATGCCGCTGGAAATGCCCGGCGGCCATGAACTCGGCCATCACCGCTTGGGTGCTCACCTCGGAATGCCGGACGTCCACCGCCCGGCGTTGCGAGAACGCGTCCACCAGCCCCGGTGGCAGCACCAGATAACCAAGGCGCAACGCCGGGAAGGCGACTTTGCCGAAGGTGCCGACATACAACACCCGTCCCTGGCGATCGAGTGCCGCCAAAGGTGCCAAGGGCGCACCGGTATAGCGGTACTCGCCATCGTAATCGTCCTCGACGATCCAGCCTTGGGTCCGTTCGGCCCAGGCGAGCAATTCCAGACGTCGCGCCAGACTCATCACCACCCCTGTCGGGTATTGATGGGAGGGCGTCACGTACGCCACGCGACAATCACTGGCCGCCGATAACGCCGCGCAATCGATGCCTTCTTCATCCACGGCGATACCGCGCAAGCGGCCCCCTGCCACAGCGAAGGCATGACCCGCCGCGCGGTAACCGGGATTTTCGATGCCAACGCCGTCACCCGGCGCCACCAGCAGCTGTGCACAAAGGCTGATGCCCTGTTGCGCGCCACTGGTGATCACAATTTGTTCAGCCGTGCACTGCAAACCGCGTGAGCTGCGCAAATAAGCCGCAATCAAGCTGCGCAAGCGCGCATCACCGGCAGGATCGCCGTAGCACAGTTGCTGAAGATCCGGTTTGCGCCAGAAAGCCGCGTTGAGCTTGGCCCAGACGTCGAACGGGAACAGATCAAAGGCCGGGACGCCCACTCGAAATGCGCGTGGCGGGCCACTCGGAGGACGAGCCAAATGGTTGTTCTGGACCCGGTTCATTGCGTCGCTGTGGATAACTTTGCTGGATGGATCAACAGGTAAATCCAGCAAATTTGTGGATAAGGCTGTGGGTAAGCCTGTTGAAAACCCTGTGGATACTTTTGTGGATAATTTTTTATCCGAAGACGCGGTCTGGGGTAATTGAGCGACGTAGGTGCCATCCCCGACTTTGCCCTCGATAAAGCCTTCGGCATACAGCTGATCGTAGGCCCGCACCACGCTGTTGCGGGAAATACCCAAGGCCAGCGCCAGATCGCGACTGGCCGGCAATCGTGTACCGCTGGCCAGACGGCCGTCGAGCACGCGCAAGCGCAACGCCTGGTAGAGCTGACGAGTCAGGCCCTGACGGCGATCAAGCTCGATACCGGCCGGATTGAAGGGCATGGACAACGTGGAGGCATCAGGCATGGCAATGGACCTATGAAATTGGTCATCAATGGCTCTTACAACAGACCAATAGCCTGCCTACGATGCAGGCATTCGCCAAGGGAAATATCTCCATGTACACGCCGCGCGCCTTTGCCATCGACGAGTTGTCGCAACTCCACGAACTTATCCTCGCCACCCGCCTCGCCATTCTCGTGACCCACGGCGAAAACGGTCTGCAGGCCAGTCATGTCCCCGTGCTGCTGCATTGCGAGCAAGGCGAAAATGGCACGCTGTACGGGCATCTGGCCAAGGCCAATCCGCAGTGGAAAGACCTGCGCGACGGCGCCGAAGCCATGCTGATTTTTGCCGGCCCCGACGCCTACGTCAGCCCGGGCTTTTATCCGAGCAAGGCCGAACACGGCAAAGTCGTGCCGACCTGGAACTACATCGCCGTGCACGCCTACGGCCATGCCGAAACCTTCAGCGATGGCGGACGGCTGCTCGACATCGTCAGCACCCTCACCGACCGTCATGAAGCGGGCCGCGCGCTACCGTGGAAGGTCGACGACGCCCCCGCCGACTACATCGACGGCATGCTCAAGGCCATCGTCGGTTTCGCCATTCCCATCGACCGCCTGGAAGGCAAGCGCAAGCTCAGCCAGAACCGCAGCGCCGAAGACATTGCCGGCGTGCGCGAAGGTCTGGCCGCCAGCCCCGACATCAACGACCAAACCCTTGCCCAATTGATGCGTTAAGGAAAACCCCATGAGTCAGATCGAGATCCGTCAGGTCAGCGCCGACGACCACACCGCCTGGCTGCCGCTGTGGCAGGCCTACCTGCGCTTTTACAACACCGAATTGCCGGACGCCGTCACGCACAGCACCTGGCAGCGCTTCCTCGACCCGAGCGAGCCGACTCACGCGGCGCTCGCCTGGGCTGACGGCGAAGCGCTGGGCATGGTGCATTACATCTACCATCGCTCGAACTGGAGCATCGAAAACTCCTGCTACCTGCAAGACCTGCTGGTCGCAGAGCACACCCGCGGCACGGGTGTCGGTCGCCAACTGATCGAACATGTCTACGCCACCGCCAAAGCCGACGGTTGCTGCAAAGTCCATTGGCTGACCCACGAAAGCAACGCCACGGCGATCCAGCTCTACGAGCGCATCGCCGAGCGCCCGGGCCTCATCCAGTTTCGCAAAGCCCTTTAAGGAGAGACGCGAATGACTGCTTCACTTGCTGACTGGAAAGGCGTTCCTGCCCCCACGACCAAGCTGCTCGAAGGACGCTTCATCCGCCTGGAAAGACTCGACCCGGCGCGCCACGGCGACGAGTTGTTCAACGCGCTGCAAGGTCCCGGCGCCGATCCGAAACTCTGGGATTATTTGCCCTACGGCCCGTTCCCCGAGCGCGGTGTGTTCAATGACTGGCTGAACAATCACGCAGCCAGCAGCGACCCGTATTTCTTCAGCGTCATCGACCGCGCCAGCGGCCAGGTGCAAGGCATCCTCAGCCTGATGTCGATTGTTCCGGCTCAGGGCCGCATCGAAATCGGCCACGTCACCTTCGGCGCACCGATGCAGCGCTCGCCGAAGAGCACCGAGGCGGTTTACCTGCTGGGCAAATACGCCTTCGAGCTGGGCTATCGTCGCCTCGAATGGAAGTGCAACAACGGCAACGCCCGCTCCAAATACGCGGCCGAACGTTTGGGTTTCAGTTTTGAAGGCGTGTTCCGCCAGCACATGGTGGTCAAGGGGCAGAACCGCGATACCGCGTGGTATTCGATTCTGGATGGTGAGTGGCCGGCGATTGCGGCGGGGTTTGAGCAATGGTTGAGTGATGAAAACCAGACACCGACCGGGCAGGTGAAAGGCTTGGTCGAGTGCCGTTCTTAACCTTTTAAAAGCAAAAAATCGCAGCCTGCGGCAGGCCCCACATTTGCCTTATGCAGGAGCTGCCGCAGGCTCGGGCCGCGTTCGGACGATGTTTTGATCTTTAACTGATATCTCGCCGAATCCGCACAACACCCATCTTCATCCCAAACGGACGAAACACGGCGTTCAGCGACTTCAGTGTCTGATTACCTTCACCATGCTCGATGTGCACCAAGGTACGCACCGAGATTTTGCACATTTTCGCGAACTGGGTTTGATGCAACCCCGTCACTTCTACGCGCAGGCGGCGAACTGCTTCGCCGATCTCAAGCGTTCCTTGGGCCAGCGCTTCCCGTATGTTTTCAATAAGCACAGTGCGTTCGGCAACGGTCAGGCTCATTTCAGATCCCACTCTTTCAATCGCTGCTCCAGATTCTTCAATGCGATGCCTGGGTGATTCATGGTTCGGTCCGGCAAGCCACTCTCGGTCAAAATATCGGGAAGGGCCGCGAGGCGTTGTGCATCCAGACGCAGGCGCTCGAATGAATCCGGCGCGCCAGCCAAAGCAGCCAAGGGGTCATCCGGATCTGCAATTTCAGCCAATGCACGACAAACGCCTCGCCAATCGACATCACCCGCTCTTTCCAACGCTTTCGGCCACTTAGTCGTACGGGTAACGCCTTCATCGTCCATGACCATCGGCGCCAAATCATAAATTGGAGCAAGTCGAAACGAACTTGCCCCACGAATGATCGCGGTATTGCGGCCATGGTTATCCGAGTTACCGAGAATTTTGTTGATCAGATCCCGACGCAAGTAGTCCGCCACCAGATCAGGAATCTGATCCGCTTGCCCTGCCTCACGCCATAGGCCGGCAAGCATGCGAATCACATCCAAATGGTCCATCGCGCTGCCTGGCGTTGTCACGTTAGCCAGCGAATAAATAGATTCGACCGCGTAACGCTCAACACCTTGAGCCGTTACCCGACGATCAAAGCGCTGCATCCACAAACTGGGTTTCGTCGCCTCTTCCAGTGCCAGCCCCTGTGAGGCGACCGTTTCGATGCCTAATGTCTGAAGGGCTTTGTAGTAGTGGAACTCACTTCGCAAGATGTCCTGATCGGTCCGGTTACCTTTGTTTCGGGCAAACTTCACAAACCAGTGTTGACTGACCTCTGAGTCCTCAAGGACTGCATCGGGGAACAGGAGACCGGCCTTGTTCTCTGCCAACAAAAGCTTCGGTGCTTCCCCCCCCGCCCCCGTCGCGCCGCCAATGGCTGCACCCAGTTCATAGGCGTACTCGAGAAACCGGTTGTCACGCAGGATCACGTCTTGACGCTGAAACCCAATGGGCTCGCGCTCATCCACAGATTCGGCAGACTCCTTTATCCGCATGTTGCCGATCGGTGCCGCTGTACTTCGACCCAACAGATAAAGATCGGCGCTGATGCCTGCGGGTTTTTCTTGCCCCACACGAGCAAGAAGAAAACGTTTCGCCGCACCGGCAGGAGCGATGTCATGGATGAAGGCTGGCACAGCGGATCTCCGGCTATCCCATTCCAATGGGAACCGTACACTCACAGCTTTTGAGAACGGCGACCCTATCTCGTCGAAGTTATCGAAGAGATAGGTGGTTTGATAACCGAAATCGCAGCGACTTTCGAAACCCTTTTCGGGGTCAGCGAAACTCAGAATCATCGCGTCATGCCATTGCCCAACCGCGAATATCTGTAATGTCAGGTTGTACATGAGCTTTTCACCTGCATTTAAATGCATTTTTGCGAAGAATCTTTCAGCCATAAATGCAATATAGTGCATATTTTGTCGAAGCTTATAAGCTCATCTGCAACAAAATGCAGATATGCCATGACCTATGCCAATTCAATCAAGCAGCAATAACGTATTTCCCAACCAGTGCGCTGGCAGCACATGCGCATGCGCCGCCAGCGCGTTGATCACTCCGTTGGCACTAACCTGTCCAGCACCCGATTGACCGCCAACTCTGCCAGCATCACCACCTGAGCGATGCCTTGCAGGGTTTTGCGGTGGGTACCTTCAACCTGCGCGATATGGTTGTTGATCATGACGGTGGCCGAGCCGAGGGTCTCACTGGCATCTACCAGCAAAGACTCGTTGTCGGCCTCGGGACTGGCCATGTACAGCGTGTTGGGCTTGTAAGGCGCGGCCATGATGTCGGCCGCCGATGGGCTGAGATAGTGGTCGAGGGCGCGCTCGGCGGCTTCGTGGAATTTCTTTGAATCGGGCGATTCGTAGGGGGATGTCGGGTCGGGGATCGGCGGGTTTGGCGTTACTTTGAACATGGGGACTAACCTCTGGTAAGGCTGCGTCCTTCTCGCTGCTAAACGATTGGGTGGCAGCTGTGCGCAAGTTAGCAGACCGGTAGTCACCCAAAACCCGGCGCACCCGAAGGTGCCATGCGCACAGCCACCATCGAGCGCAGGCAAATGCCTGACTGGATGAGACTCGTACGACTGGGCAACTGCCGGGCTGCTAAACCCGATCACTGGGAATCAGTGACCCGATCAAGTTACGCAGCCCGCCCAGGGCGCACAAGCCGGCGGATTCTGGTGCATGCGTAGGCAGCGGCGCAAGGATTTGTAAGTCGCAAGACGTAAAGCCAACAGGCTTTAAACAAGAGCGACGACAGAGGTTTACCGCGCAAGAACAATTGGCGATTTATCTGTCGTATTAGGCCTCTTCTCTTAACCGAGTTTCTGCGCCAACACCGCAATGTGCTCCGGCCCGATCCCGCAGCAACCGCCCAAATGACTAGCACCACGTTGCTGCCAATCACGCGCCCAATGCAGATAACCCGGCGGATCAAGATCTTCGCGCAACGGGTCGAGTCCATCATTGGCCGTGGCTTCTTTGGGCTGCGGCGGAAACGCATTGGCGTACGCGCCGATGTGAATCTTCACCCCCAGATGCTCGAAGGTGTCGCGCGCCGCATCAATCGCCGCGCCGATCACTTCCGGCTGACTGCAATTGAACAGCAGCGTCTCGACGCCCAACTCGGCAGCCACCGCAGCCGCTTCGGCCACCGGCTCGCCGGAGCGCAAGCGCGGCACTTCGTCAGTGTCTTCGTCCTTCAAGGTAAAGGACAGCCAGAACGGTTTGCCGTCCTGCGGCAGCCCGGCGTGAATGGCGCGCGCCTCGACAATCGAGCTCTGGGTTTCCGCCAGCCACAGGTCCACGTGTGGTGCCAGGCCCTTGACCAACGGGTTGAGCAATTCGGTCACCCGGGACGCCTCGAACAGATCCGGGCGATAAGAGCCGAACAACGGCGGCAAGGAACCGGCCACTCGCACGGCTTTGCCCGATGCCTGCACCGCACGCCGTGCCAGTTCACCGGCCAGTGCCGCCAGCGCCTGACCTTCAGCGGCGAAACGTTCTTCGCCGATGTGGAACGGCACCACCGCGTAACTGTTGCTGGTGATCACATTGGCACCGCTGTCGATGTAGGCGGCGTGTACCGCTTCCACCGCTTGCGGCGCTTCGCTCAACGCCAGGGCTGACCACTCTGGCTGCCGGAATGGCGCACCGGCGCGTTGCAACTCACGGCCCATGCCGCCATCGAGAATAATCGTGCTTGCTGCGCCCATATGCTTTTCACTCATATGCTTATGAAAATAACTCACTATCAGAGTCGTTCTTATAACTATTTAATACGCACCAATCGGTTAATAACAACCTCTTTTTTGCCCAGGGATCGACTGTGAAATTTCAACCGCTACTGGCCCTGGGCCTGACCATTCTGGCCGCCTCGACTCAAGCCTTCGGTGGCGCCACGCTGGATCGCGTCGAGCAGAAAAAGGAACTGGTCGGCGTGTTGATGGAAAGCTACCCACCCTTCTCTTTCCTCAACGAGCAGAACCAGCTCGACGGCTTTGACGTCGATGTGGCCAAAGCCGTGGCCGACAAACTCGGGGTTAAGCTGCGACTCGAAACGCCGTCCTGGGACGTCATTGCCGCCGGCCGCTGGAGCGGGCGCTACGACATCTGCATCTGCTCGATGACCCCGAGCAAGGCCCGCGCCGAAGTGTTCGACTTCCCGGTCGAGTACTACGCCTCGCCCGCAGTGATCGTGGTCAACGCCAAAGACGATCGTATCCACGGCGCCAAGGATCTGAGCGGCAAGAAAGTCGGGCTCACCAGCGCCTCCAGCTACGAAAGTTATCTGAACAAGAATCTGGTCATCGAAGGCGCTGAAGACACGCAGTTGCAGTACCCGTTCGAAGATGTGCAGATCGCCCCGTATGACACCGACAACGTCGCCTTCCAGGACTTGGGCCTGGGTGCCGGCGTGCGTCTGGATGCGATCCTCACCAACCTCGTCACTGCCCAGCCACGCCTGAACGAAGACAAACGCTTCAAGCTTGCTGGCGAGGCGCTGTACTCGGAGCCGAACTCGGTGGCCATCGAAAAGGGTGACGCCCAGTGGGATGCGAAAGTGCGCGAGGTGTTTGCCCAGCTCAAGCAGGACGGCACCCTGAGCAAGCTCTCGCAAAAATGGATCGGCGCTGATATCAGCCAATGACTTCTTTCCCGACACCTCCAAAGCCACCACAACCGGTGGCTGAATCACGCCTGCAACGCTTGTTCGGTTTTCGTACGCGGCTGTACCTGACTTGGGCGGTGATGTTCTGCCTGTTCGCCGGATTCTTCCTGAGCTTCGACCTGAAGTTCTCGATCATCGTCGACAAACTGCCCAATCTTGTCGGCCTCAAGCTTGCTCCCAATGGCTTTCTGCAAGGCGCGGCGCTGACCCTGTTTCTGTGCGTGTGCTCGATTGTCGCTTCGTCATTGCTGGGCTTCGTTACCGCCTTGGCGCGACTGTCGAAAAGCGCGGTGGCGTTCGGCATCGCCAGTTTCTACGCCTCGTTCTTTCGCGGCACGCCGCTGCTGATCCAGATCCTGCTGATCTACCTCGGCTTGCCGCAATTGGGCATCGTGCCCGGCGCCATCGTCGCCGGAATCATTGCGCTGTCGCTGAACTACGGCGCCTATCTCAGCGAGATTTTCCGCGCCGGCATCCTCGGTGTTCCCTATGGCCAACGCGAAGCGTCACTGGCTCTGGGCATGCGCGACTCCGTAATTCTCTGGCGCATCACACTGCCCCAGGCCATGCGCACGATCATCCCGCCCACAACCAATCAGTTCATTTCGATGCTCAAAGACTCGTCGCTGATTTCGGTGATGGGCGTTTGGGAAGTGATGTTTCTGGCGCAGTCGTATGGCCGTTCAAGCTATCGCTACATCGAGATGCTGACGACGGCGGCGATCATTTACTGGCTGATGTCGATCGGACTGGAGCTGATTCAGGCGCGCATGGAACGGCATTACGGCAAGGCTTACGTGCGCCGTTCCTAAGGTGAACGGCAACGTAACAGACATCATTCTGTAAAAACCCATCGCTATACAGGACGGCCCGTCTCTATCAAAAGGCCGTCCTCTCATGCCCTTCCCGCCGCAGCGTCTGTCGCTCGCAATCGCTCTGTTGATTTCCGCCACCGCCGCCCACGGCAAAAACGTACAGATCGACACCGCCACCACCGCCGCGCAAACCCTCGGTGGCAGCGACACGTTGACGATTTCGGCGCCGGGCAGTATCACCAACAGCGGTAAGACCGTGAGCCTTAAAGACAAGACCAGCGGTGCCGGCGTGGTGATCGATAACGCCGGCAAGATCATCTCCACGGGCGGTCGGGCCATCGACAGCAGCGGCGATCTGACCCAGGCGCGCAACTACGTCATCTACAACCGCAGCGGTGGGCAGATTCTCGGCGCCAACGACGCTTTACGCATCGACAGCAACTTCGTCAGCGGCAGCCTGTTGATCGACAACAGCGGCATCATTCGCTCAACCACCGGCCAAGGGCTGGATCTGGATGCATTGCGCAGCGACGGCGTGAAAACCACGATCATCAACCGTGAGGGCGGCTTGATTCGCGGCGATGCCAGCGACGGCATGAAGACCGGCGCCAACGCGACCATTACCAACTACGGCGAGATCTCCACGGGCGACTCGCACAATGCCGACGAGAAATTCGACGGCATCGACATCGACTCCGCGAGCGGCGTCAGCGTAACCAACTACGGGGTGATTTCCGGCGGCCGTCACGGCATCACCACCGACCTCGGCGCGACGCTGGTCAACTACGGGCAGATCACCGGGCGCAACGGTTCCGGATTCGGTTCCGACGGTGACGGCACGGTGATCAACCACGGCACCATTACCGGCGCCTATTCCGGCTTGCAAGCCAACGGTGACGGCGATGGCGTGGACATCGACAAGATCGCCCACATCGAAAACTACGGGACCATTCAAGGCGTTGGCGCTGGCGGCGTCGACAAGGGTGGCTTTGCCAATGGCAGTGAGGGCATTGCCCTCGGCGGCGGCTACATTCTCAACGCCAGCGGCGCGCTGATCAGCGGTGCCAACAGCGCGATTCTGGTGGACGATGGCAGCGGTGGTTCGGGACTCGCGGCGACCACACTGGAGAACTTCGGCACCATTCAAGGGCTCGACGGCTTTGGCGTGAAGTTCGTTGGCGAGTTTGCCGACAACGTCGTCAACGGCGGCACTTTCAGCGGCAGCAATGGCCTGGCGCTGGATCTGGGAGGCGGCAACGACAGCCTGACCTTGCGCCATGGCAGCCGCTTCGTCGGCGCCGTGGACGGCGGCAGCGGTTACGACCGGGTGGTGATGGACGACGCGGCGGGTGGCAGCTTCGGCGACAGTCGTAACTTCGAATGGCTGGAAGTCAGCCAAGGCGCGTGGACGCTGACCGGCAAGGGCGATTTCAGCGACGGCGGTGCAGTGCGCAACGGCGCGACCCTGATCAATCAGGGCAGCATTGCCGGCAACCTAAACGTGGATGCCGGCGGTGTCTATGCCGGTGGCGGCTCGGTGGGCAGCCTCAACGTCAACGGCACATTGCGTACTGACACCGGCCTCGGTCGCGCAACGGTTGTGCATGACTTGAACATGGGCAGTGCGTCCACCCTCGCCTACGGCGTCAACGCCGACGGCAGCAGTGCGCCGGTGCAAATCGGCGGCACGGCCAATCTCAATGGCGCGACCCTGGCGGTGAATCCCGGCAGCGGCACCTATCCGTGGCAGAGCCATTACACCGTGCTGCAAGCTGCGCAGGTCAACGGCACCTTTGGCAAGGTCACCAGCGACTACGCGTTTCTCACGCCGACGCTGGCCTATACGCCGACTCAAGTCGACCTGACGTACACCCGCAACGACGTCGCCTTCAATAACTTCGCCGCCACCAGCAACGGCAGCAATGCCGCCAACAGTCTGGCCTCGATGGGCAAGAACAACGCCCTCTACAACGCCCTGCTCAACACCACCCAAAGCACGGCGGGTGCAGCGATCGAGCAACTGGCCGGCGCCAGCAATGCCAACCTGACCAGCGCCACCCTCGGCGCCAGCAGTCAGGTCGGCAGCAGCATGCTCTCGGCGATGCAGCAAATGGGCGGCAGCCCGGGCTTGATGGTCGGCCTCGATCAGCGCGACACCCCGGTGTTGGCAGCGAATGGCGTGCCGTCCGCCGCACGCAATCTGAACGATCCGAACGCTCGCGGCCGACTCTGGCTGCAAGCGATCGGCGGCTACGGCAAGCTTGACGGCGAACACGGCAACAGCGGCCTGGAACAACGCAGCAAGGGCAGCTTGCTCGGCGCTGACTGGTCACTCAATCCGCAGTGGCGACTGGGGGTACTCGGCGGTTATTCGAAAACCGACCTGGATGCCACCGGCGTCGATGGCAACGTCGAGAGCTGGCACGCTGGCGTTTATGCCTTGCATCAAAACGGCCCGATGGCTTTGCGTCTCGGTGCGGCCTACAGCGGCCATCAAGGTGAGAGCAAGCGCACCATCGCTTTCAATGGTTTCAGCGATCGCCCCAAAGGCGATTACGACGCCGATAGCCAGCAAGCCTTCGCCGAACTCGGTTACGCCATGGGCAGCGGCCGCCTCAGCGCCGAACCTTTCGCCAACCTCGGCTACCAGCGCTACCACCGCGACAGCTATCGGGAAAAGGGTGGCGCTGCGGCGCTGCAAGTCGACAGCCAGACCCAGGACAACTTCAGCAGCACCTTCGGCCTGCGTCTGGCGCACCTGAGCAGCCTGGACAACGGCATGAGCGTGACACCGCGAATGGCCGTTGGCTGGAAGCACACCTACGGTGATATCAGCAGCTCGACGCGTCAGGCCTTCGTGGTTGGCGGCACGGCGTTCAGTGTCGATGGCAGTTCGCTGGATCGCGACAGTCTGGTGTTGGAGGCCGGGCTGGACGTGGGAATTTCTGCGCGGCATACGCTGGGAGTGGGGTATAGCGGCGAGATCGGCAGCAACAGTCGCAATCATGGGTTGATTGGGCAGTGGCAGATGAGCTTTTGAGTTTGAACAGTCGGCGAGGTCCGGGTTGGTTGTAGGAAAAGGGATCGGTGCAGCCGAGTAAAAGCACCGGTTGGTACCACCGTGGCGATTTTCTACAAAACGATCCGACGTCGCCTGCAAGGCTGCGGGAAGTAGCCGACATCGGATTTTCTGGCGCATCAATAGAGTTGGGTCTCCTGTCAAAAGAGGCCGAACTTGATGCCCGTTCAACATCGATACAAACCACAACACCTGGCTTTGGCCATTGCGCTGGCACTTGGCGGCGTAGAGCTTGCGAACGCACAGCTACCTTCGCAAATGACTGACTCACCTGTGATCATGGAAGTCCCGGAACTGCCGGAGGCCACGCCATATGAAGCGGCTCTTCAAAGGCTTAAAGATTTTTCCACCCATATAAACACCGTTCCAATCTCCTTCGACTCGCCCGAAAGTACTTTCCAGGGCACTGCTATCAACGATTTCATCGTTCTCAAAGACGGTGCCAGCTTCAGTGGTCGGCTGGACGGTGACGGGGGCGTAAACTACCTGGTACTCAACGCCGCTGACGGCGGAACGATCAAAGACACCCGTAATTTCAATGGACTGCATCTCCTGCGTGGAGACTGGACATTGAGCAGCAAGGGAGACTTCACGGAAGGCGTGTTGGTAGATCGCGACGGCACACTGACCAACCTTGGCAGCATCGAGGGTGGTGCTATCAGCGTCGGCAAGCTTTTCAACAAGGGAAGCATCAAAGGCGATGTACATGTCGAGACGGGCGGCAGTTTTGCAGGTAAGGGGACGGTAAGAAACCTGCACGTTGAAGGCCTGCTCACCATCAATGGATTGCATGGCAGCCCCCGGGTCAAAGGCGATTTGAGCCTGTCCCGGACAGCCGAGCTGGCCTACGAGGTCACCCCTGAGGGCCGTGGCCAGACGATCAAAGTCGACGGCACCGCCGAGCTTGGTGGCGCCACCCTGAAAATCGTTGCGGCGCCAGGGGAATATCCAGCAAGCAGCCCGTACAAAATCATCGAAGCCGCCAAGATTGAAGGTGAGTTCGGCACGATCCAGAACGATCTGGCTTTCATGACGGCCACAGCTCAATACAACAAAAAGTCTGTCGGACTGACTTACGCCCGCAACGACGTACCGCTGAAAAGCGTCGCCACTACGGACAGTGGTCGTGCGGTGGCAGAAAGTATTGTCGAGCCGATGGTGCCATCGTCTTCCGCACCGTCGACACCGCTGACGGCATCAGCTCCCCTACCAAATGCGGATACAGCGTCAGCTTCAACAGCAACGGCTCCCACTTCCGCTTCAGTGACTGCTCCTGCTGCGACCTCAGTTTCATCACCCGCTCAGGATGAATTCGTGACTGCGCCGGTCAGCGAAGCTGTCGAAGCGCCGGCCTCAGCACCGCAAAAACCCGCCAACAACGCCGTCGCCGCGATACTGGCCAGCGACAGGAAAACAGCCTCCATCGCCCTCGAACAACTCGCCGCCGGCAGCAACGCCAACCTCGCCAAAGCCACGCTGAACAGCATCACGCCCGTGAGTACCAGCATGCTGTCGGCCATGCGCCAACTGGATAACCGCTCCAACAATACGCGTGGTTCCGGCAACTCACCTCGCCATGCGGCGGGCGGTGCAGATTCCGGACGAGTCTGGGTTCAGGCCCTTGGCCATGGCGGCAAGGTCGACCGAGACTACGACAGCACCCTGAAACACGCTACCCAAGGTCTGGTCATGGGCGCTGACTGGCGGCTCAATGAGCAATGGCATGTCGGTCTGCTGGGCGGCAAATCCCAGACCCGACTCGATGCCCGCCAGTACGACGGCGACCTCGACAGCTGGCACCTCGGTGCCTACGCCGTGCGTCAGGACGGACCGTTGGCACTGCGCTTGGGCGCCACCTATGCCAGCCACGACGGCAGCAGCAAACGTCGGGTGGCGTTCAAGGGTTTCAGCGACAACCTTAAGGGCGACTACGACGCGAACACCCAGCAAGCCTTTGCCGAACTGGGCTTCAATCTCGGTCGTAACAACGTAACGCTGGAACCCTTCGCCAGC
The DNA here is from genome assembly GCF_044742875.1 of Pseudomonas sp. NPDC087817. NCBI lineage: Bacteria > Pseudomonadati > Pseudomonadota > Gammaproteobacteria > Pseudomonadales > Pseudomonadaceae > Pseudomonas > Pseudomonas sp. NPDC087817. Next base: position 91,648 of record NZ_JBIUVJ010000009.1, on the reverse strand, counting down.
CTCGGCTACCAGCGCTATCAACGCGACAGCTACAGTGAAAAAGGTGGGGATGCGGCGCTGAAAGTGTTCGGGCAAACCCGTGACAACCTCAGCAGCACCTTTGGCCTGCGCACGGCGCAGATCAACCGACTGGACAACGGCATGAGCCTGACACCGCGACTCAGTGCCGGCTGGAAACACACCTTCGGCGAGCTCGACATCGATACACGGCAACAGCTGGTCAAGGGTGGCAAGCGTTTCGAAGTGGCCGGTGCGGCGCTGGATCGCAACAGTCTGGGCGTCGATGCAGGACTTGACCTCGGACTGTCAGCCAATCACACCGTAGGTCTGGGCATCACTGGTGATTTCGGAACGGAAAGCCGTACTCACAGCGTGATGGGCCAATGGCGAATGGCATTCTGATGGTCTGAACGCCTTCATTGCAGGAGTGAGCCTGCTCGCGATGACTGAGTGTCAGTCGCTATAAGTGTTGGCTGATCCGCCGCTATCGCGAGCCGGCTCGCTCCCACAGGGGATTTGCGTGATTCAGACAAATCCCGGACGAAAAAAAGGGGAGCACCATGCTCCCCCGAGGTTTAAAGCGTTGGATCGCGGCAGTTATCTCAGCCTTCGATTTCGATCAGGATTTCGCCCGGGTTCACCCGGTCGCCTTTAGCGACGTGGATCGCAGTGACCTTGCCGGCGATGGCGGCCTGGACTTCGGTTTCCATCTTCATCGCTTCGGTGATCAGTACTGCCTGGCCGGCCTTGACGGTGTCGCCTTCCTTGACCAGCACATCGACGATGTTGCCCGGCATGGTGGTGCTGACGTGCCCCGGCGCGGACGCCTGTTTGCGTTTGCTGCTGCCACCGCCGACGAATTCGTTGAGCGGCTCGAACACCACTTCTTCCGGCATGCCGTCGATGGACAGGTAGAAATGACGCTTGCCTTCAGCCTTCACACCGACACCGGTGATGTCGACGCGGTAGGTTTCGCCGTGGACGTCGATAACGAACTCGGTCGGTACACCTTCGCCACCCGCCGACGCCACTGCACCAGCCTCGGGAATCGGCAGCAGCACTTCCGGCACGAGGGTGCCGGCGGCACGTTCTTCGAGGAACTTGCGGCCGATGTCCGGGAACATGGCGAAGGTCAGCACGTCTTCTTCCGACTTGGCCAAGGCGCCGATGTCGGCACGCAGCTTGGTCATTTCCGGCTTGAGCAGGTCGGCCGGACGCACGTCGATGACCTCTTCGCTGCCGATCGCCTGACGACGCAGTTTTTCGTTAACCACGCCCGGCGCCTTGCCGTAGCCACCTTGCAGGTAAAGCTTCACTTCGTTGGTGATGGTCTTGTAACGCTCGCCGGCCAGCACGTTGAAGAACGCCTGAGTGCCGACGATCTGCGAAGTCGGGGTCACCAGCGGCGGGAAGCCGAGGTCTTCACGCACGCGCGGGATTTCCGCCAGCACTTCGCCCATGCGGTTCAGTGCGCCCTGCTCTTTCAACTGGTTGGCGAGGTTGGAGATCATCCCGCCCGGCACCTGGTTGACCTGCACACGGGTATCGACAGCGGTGAACTCGCTTTCGAACTGGTGGTACTTCTTGCGCACAGCGTAGAAGTACAGGCCGATTTCCTGCAGCAATTCCAGATTCAGGCCGGTGTCGTACTCGGTGCCTTTGAGCGCAGCAACCATCGACTCGGTGCCCGGGTGGCTGGTGCCCGAGGCGAAGCTGGAGATCGCGGTATCGATGTGGTCGGCGCCGTTTTCGATAGCCTTCAGTTGGCACATGGTCGCCAGGCCAGCGGTGTCGTGGGAGTGGATGAACACTGGCAACGACTGCTCGGCTTTCAACGCCCGGACCAGTTCGCCGGTGGCATACGGAGTCAACAGACCGGCCATGTCCTTGATCGCCACCGAGTCGCAACCCATGGCTTCCATTTGTTTGGCTTGAGCCACAAAAGCGTCGATGGTGTGCACCGGGCTGGTGGTGTAAGCGATGGTGCCTTGGGCATGTTTGCCGGCCGCTTTCACCGCTTCGATGGCCACGCGCAGGTTACGCACATCGTTCATCGCGTCGAAGATGCGGAACACGTCAATGCCGTTGACCGCAGCCTTGGCGACGAAGGCTTTGACCACGTCGTCGCTGTAGTGGCGGTAGCCCAGCAGGTTCTGGCCGCGCAGGAGCATTTGCAGGCGGGTGTTAGGCAACGCCGCACGCAGTTGGCGCAGGCGCTCCCACGGGTCCTCTTTCAGAAAACGTACGCAGGCATCGAACGTCGCGCCGCCCCAGCATTCCAGCGACCAGTAGCCGACTTTGTCGAGCTTGTCGCAGATCGGCAGCATGTCTTCGGTGCGCATGCGGGTGGCGAGCAGCGATTGGTGAGCGTCGCGCAGGATGGTATCGGTTACGAAGATCTTCTTGCTCATTCTTATATTCCTCACAGGCCTGCGTGGGCGGCGATGGCGGCGGCGATGGCCAGGGCCAGCTCTTCGGGTTTGCGCTTGATCGAGTAGTTGGTCAGTTCAGGATGGCTTTCAACGAAGCTGGTGTTGAACTGGCCGCTACGGAATTCCGGGTTGCGCAGGATTTCCTGATAGTAGGCAGCGGTGGTTTTCACGCCTTGCAGACGCATGTCGTCGAGGGCGCGCAGGCCACGGTCCATCGCCTCTTCCCAGGTCAGCGCCCAGACCACCAGCTTCAGGCACATCGAGTCGTAGAACGGCGGGATGGTGTAACCGGTGTAGATCGCCGTGTCGGTGCGCACACCCGGACCGCCAGGGGCGTAGTAACGGGTGATCTTGCCGAAGCTCGGCAGGAAGTTGTTTTTCGGGTCTTCGGCGTTGATGCGGAACTGCAACGCGAAACCACGGTGCTGTATGTCTTCCTGCTTCACCGACAGCGGCAGACCGGAAGCGATGCGGATCTGTTCGCGGACAATGTCGATCCCGGTGATTTCTTCGGTGATGGTGTGCTCCACCTGCACCCGGGTGTTCATCTCCATGAAGTACACCTCGCCCTCGGCGAGCAGGAACTCCACGGTGCCGGCGTTCTCGTAGCCCACCGCCTTGGCCGCACGCACCGACAGGTCGCCGATGTAGGCGCGCTGTTCCGGGGTCAGTTGCGGGCTCGGCGCGATCTCGATCAGCTTCTGGTTGCGACGCTGGATCGAGCAGTCGCGCTCGAACAGATGCACGACGTTGCCGAAGCTGTCGCCGAGGATCTGCGCTTCGATGTGCTTGGGATTGACGATGCATTTTTCCAGGAACACTTCCGCCGAACCGAAGGCCTTGGTGGCCTCGGAGATAACGCGGGGGAAATTCTGTTCGAGTTCTTCGCGGCTGTTGCAGCGACGGATACCGCGACCGCCACCACCGGAAGTGGCCTTGAGCATAACCGGGTAACCGATACGGTCGCCCTCGGCCAACGCCTCTTCGATATCGGCAACGTTGCCTTCGGTGCCCGGCGTCACCGGTACGCCGGCCTTGATCATGCTGCGCCGGGCTTCGGTCTTGTCGCCCATGCGGCGAATGACTTCTGCCGACGGGCCGATGAATTTGATGCCGCGCTCGGCGCAGATGTCTGCCAGCTCGGCGTTTTCCGAAAGGAAACCGTAACCGGGGTGCAACGCATCGCAGCCGGTTTCAACCGCCAGGTTCACCAGTTTGCGCGGGTTGAGGTAACCGGCCAATGGCTCGGCACCGATGCTATGGGCCTCGTCCGCACGCTTCACATGCAACGCATGACGGTCGGCGTCGGAAAAAATCGCAACCGAGCGAATGCCCATTTCGGCGCAGGCCCGCACAATTCGTACGGCAATCTCACCACGGTTGGCGATCAGGATCTTTGTTATCACTTGGAGGTTCCCTTGAGCCGGTGGCACCACGACCTGCTAGACCCAGGTCGACGCGTGACCAAATGTTTCAATTTAGTCGCAGGTCCACACTAGCGCTCATGAGGGATTAACAAAAATGAATAAAAATTGGGTCAGGCATAAGTAAAGACTTATAGTCAGCGCATCTTCCCGCGTTCAGAGCCTGTAGAAAATGCGTAAGTCCTTGATGCGTATGACATTGCGTCAATTGCAGATCTTCAACGAAGTGTGCGATTTGCGTTCTTACAGCCGCGCGGCGGAAGAAATGTCGCTCACACAACCGGCTGTCAGCCTACAGATTCGTCAGCTGGAAGAGCTGATCGGCCAGCCATTATTCGATTACGTCGGCAAAAAACTCTACATGACCGAGGCCGCCGAAGCACTCCAACGGGCCAGTCGGGATATTTTCGGGCGCCTGGAAAATCTCGATATGCAGCTGTCGGACATGCAGGGCTCGCTGCAGGGCCAACTGAAACTCGCGGTGGAATCCAGCGCCAAATACTTCGTGCCGCACCTGTTCGCAGCGTTCAAGCGCCAGCATCCGGAAGTGAACCTGCAACTGACCGTGGTCAACCGGGGCCAGGTGATTCGCCGCCTCTCCGACAACCGCGACGACCTGGTGATCATGTCGATGGTGCCGCAAGACATGGGCCTGGAGTTTCTGCCGTTTCTCAATAATCCGATTGTTGCCGTGGCGCGTCCGGATCATCCGCTGGCACACATGGGCCCGTTGCGCTTGCAGGATCTTGAACCGTACACATTGCTGATTCGCGAACCGGGTTCGGGTACACGTTTGGCGTGTGAGGAGTATTTCAAGGAAAAGCGCGTGCACTTCACTCAGACCCAGGAGGTCGCTTCGGCCGAAGCCCAGCGCGAATGCGTGTTGGCGGGTCTGGGCCTGGCGCTGTTGACGCGCCACGCCCTGAACCTGGAACTGGCGACCGGCGGCCTGGTAGAGTTGCCGGTCGAGGAGCTGCCGCTGTTTCGCAGTTGGTGCCTGGTGCAAGCCAAGGCCAAACGGCTGTCACCGGTGGCGCACGCCTTCCTGGCGTTTATCCGCAGCGAGCGCGTGCAGATCAGCGCGCTGGTTGAGCGTTTCGACGGGAAGCTGCGGGCGCTGCCTGCCAGTGATTGATTTCGGGAAAGTCGCCGATTTCGGCTTGAAGCTGACGAAGTTCGAAGCGATCTTCGATAGCGCGGCGAAACTCCATGCGGCGCTGGTCTTCCTGCTGACGACGGGTTTTCGCGGCGCTGTTGCGTTCTTCGTAAGGCTGAGCCATTTCGAGTCTCCCAAGGCGTTTACGGGAGTTTCACGATAGGCCTGAGGGATGACGGTTTGGCTGCCGGAGGATGACAGTCCAATGAATTTGCGTTGTTTTTTGCGGACGCCATCGCGGGCAAGCCCGCTCCCACAGAGCTTTGTGTCGAACACAATATTTGTGAACACCACCTGCCACTGTGGGAGCGGGCTTGCCCGCGATTAAGGTCGGAACGAGCTTACGATGACGTCAGTCATCAGTCATCCAGCGCTTTCACCGCTTTCGGCGACAGCCGCAAGCTGCGCAGGCTGCGCTTCACACTCTTCAGGTGATTGACCAGGCTCGGCCCGCGCGCCATGGCCACGCCCATCGCCAGCACGTCGATCACCACCAGGTGGGCGATACGCGAGGTCAGCGGCGTATAGATTTCAGTGTCTTCGTGCACATCGATCGCCAGGTTGACGGTGGACAGCTCCGCCAACGGCGTCTGGCTCGGACACAGCGTGATCAGCGACGCACCGCTCTCGCGAACGAGGTTGGCGGTGATCAGCAGGTCTTTCGAACGCCCGGACTGGGAAATGCAGATCGCCACGTCCGTCGGCTTCAACGTTACCGCCGACATCGCCTGCATGTGCGGATCGGAATACGCCGCCGCCGTCAGCAGCAGGCGAAAGAACTTGTGCTGGGCATCCGCCGCCACCGCGCCTGAGGCACCGAAGCCGTAGAACTCGACACGCTGCGCCTGCGACATCAGCGTCACCGCGCGCTGCAACTCCACCGGATCGAGCTTCTCGCGAACCTCCATCAGCGTGTGCAGCGTGGTGTCGAAAATCTTCAGGCTGTAATCGGCGACCGAGTCATCTTCATGGATCGCGAACTGACCGAAGCTGGCACCCGCCGCAAGGCTTTGCGCAAGCTTGAGCTTCAGATCCTGAAAACCGGAACAACCGATGGCGCGACAGAAGCGCACGATGGTCGGCTCACTGATGCCGACGCTGTGGGCCAGGTCGGCCATGGAACTGTGCATCACGGCCGCAGGGTCAAGCAGCACGTGGTCGGCGACCTTGAGCTCCGACTTGCGTAACAGGTGACGTGACTGGGCGATGTGTTGCAGCAGATTCAAGGGGCTGGACTCTTCTTATGGTCGGGGATGTAGCAAGCTTGTAGTTATACTACATGAATCGGCTTTTTGCCTGCTCAATGCGTAACTCCATGTCCCCATATCAGGCGCGATGGCATCCATGTAGCCCTTAATCCGGGTTTTCCTGTTCGCGCAAAAGCCCGGCCAGCCCGGCAGCTTCCACCGGTCGGCTGATCAGATAGCCCTGCACTTCATCGCAACGTTCAGCGCGTAAAAATTCCAGCTGCTCCTGCCGCTCAACCCCTTCGGCCACCACTTTCAGTGACAAGCCATGAGCCATGGCAATGATTGCCCGAGTGATTGCCGCATCTTCACTGCCCTCGCCCAGGCCACGAATGAATGCCTGATCGATCTTCACGTAATCCACCGGAATGCGCTTGAGGTAACTAAGCGACGAATAGCCGGTGCCGAAATCATCGATGGCCAGTTTCACCCCCAGATCGCGCAGTTGCTGGAACGTCGCGATGATGTGTTCAACGCTGTCGAGCAACTGGCTTTCGGTGAGTTCCAGCTCAAGGTAGTGCGGCGCCAGCCCGGTTTCTTCGAGCACCTGACGCACCAGGCTGACCAGTTTGCCCTGACGCAGTTGATGCACCGACAGATTCACCGAAACACGAATCGGCGCGAGCCCCTGTCGCTGCCATTCGCACGCCTGCCAGCAGGCCTGACGCAACACGAACTCACCGATCGGCCCGATCAGACCGGTCTCCTCGGCCAACCCGATGAAATCCCCCGGCGGCACCCGACCCATCGTCGGATGATCCCAGCGCACCAGCGCCTCCGCCGCATTCAGGCGTCCCGTCTCCAGACACAGCTTCGGCTGGTAGAACACCTTCAGTTGCTTCTCGTCGATGGCTTTGCGCAGCTGGTTTTCCAGTTGCAAACGCTCAAGGGTGCTGGCCTGCAAGCTCTCGGTGTAGAACTGGAAGTTGTTACCGCCCAGATGCTTGGCATGTTGCATGGCCATGTTCGACTGACTGACCAGCGCGGAAATCTCCCGCGCATTGTCCGGCAGCATGCTGATGCCCATCGACGCGCTGACCACCAGCTCATGCCCTTCCACAGTCAGCGGCAGACGCAGCTTGGCCGACAACCGCGTGGCGACACGGGCCAGACTCGACAGGTTGCCGTAGGCATCGAATAGCACTGCAAACTCATCACCGGACAGGCGCGCGATGGTGTCGGCTTCCGGTAAAGCATTAATCAGACGACGGGCCATTTTCTGCAGCAACTGGTCAGCGACTTCATGACCGAGGCTGTCGTTGAGCAACTTGAAGCGATCCAGATTGATGTGCAGCAGCGCCAAACTGCGCCGCCCGCCCTGCCGGACCCGCTGATGCGCTTCGTGCAGACGCTCGCGGAACAGCGAGCGATTGGCCAGCCCGGTGAGTTCGTCGTAGTGCGTCAGGTAACGCATGCGCTCTTCGGATTCGCGGCGAGCGGAAAGATCGGCGAAGAAACCCACGATATGACTGACATTTCCCCGATGATCGCGCACCGCATTCAGTTGCAGCCACTGCGGGTACAACTCGCCATTCTTGCGGGTCTCCACCAGTTCGCCCCGCCAACTGCCGTGCTGTTCCAGCGCGTGACGGATCGCTACGTAATGACGACGGGCATCGCGGCTGCATGGCAGCTCGACGACGTTGCGCCCGAGCATGTCGTCGATGTCATAACCGGTGACCCGACTGAAGGCCTGATTGATCGCGATCAACGCGTAGTTCGGGTCGAGAATCACGATGCCTTCGCTGGCCGCTTCGAACACCGTCGCCGCCAGCCTCTGCTGCTCTTCAAGGCTTTTGCTGGCACTGATATCACGACGGGTGCCGACCATCCGGATCACTTGCCCGCTGTCGCTGCGCTCCACGGCGCGACCACGGTCTTCGATCCACACCCAGTGGCCATCGCCGTGACGCACGCGATACTCGATCTGATAATCCTCGGTGCGCCCCTTCAGATGTTCGACCAGCGCATGCTTTAGCGGTGGCACGTCTTCCGGGTGCAAGCGCGGCTTGAGGTCACGCAGGATCGCCGTGACGTATTCCGGGGCGAGGCCGAACAGTTCCTGGATTTGCGTGTGATGGACTTCATCGGTTTGCAGATTCCAGTCCCACAGTCCCAGCTCACTGGCCTTCAAGGCCAGCGCCAGGCGCGCTTCGCTTTTGCTCAGGGCCTGATTGGCGGCATCCAGTTCACGGCTGCGCTGGGCGACGCGATCCTCCAGCTCGACCTGCGCTTCGCGCAACTTGCCCTCGGCACAGCGGCGATGGTCGATTTCCGTCGCCAGCTCTTGATTGAGCTGCTCGCTGCGCGACTGCGTTTGCTGCAGGTGTTCGATCAGGCGCTGATTCTGAAAGCGCCGCAGCAAGCTGCGATCAATCAGCCGATTGACCTGCCACGCCACCACGCTCAATGAGCCCAGCAGGATCAGCCCGAGCCAGCCCCAGCCTCGCGCCAGTTCATCGCCGCCCCAGAACAGAAAACCAATCGCCGGCAACAGACACGGCAAGGTAAACGACAGAAACGCTGGAAGGCTCACCGCATAGGCGACGCTGGCTGACAGCGTCGCGGCGCCAATCAGGCCGAACACCCAGGCTTGCTGAATGAAGTTGTCGGCAGGCACCAAAGCGATGCCGGCACCGGCCAGGGTCAGGCCGGTCATGGTCGAACCGATCAGGAACATCCGGAACCAGATCGGTTGGGCCTGACGGTTGGGGATCGCCGAATCGAACGCCGCGACCTGAATCACCCGCAACGCCACCAGCGACAGCAACCACACCAGCCAGACGCTGACCACGAAATAGCGCTGCGGGCTCCAGAGCAAACCGGCGCAGACCAGACCATTGATCAACATGAAAAGGGTGGGCAACAAGGAGCCCTGATACAGCAGGCGCGTGCGCTCCACCGCCATTTCAACGGCATAGTGCTTGCGGATAACCCGGGGTTCCACGGAGGGGCCCGACAGTTCGGCGCTGAGGGTCATGGGCAACGTTCTTGTTCTTATAAGGAGGGCGTGCGCCCGAAACGTGGACGGAGCATACACAAGCCGCCCCCTTTGCCAAACTGCTCCAGATCATAAATCGGGCGAAACTTTACCCGCCTCTCTCGCCGGCAAAACCCTCCAAGCGAGACGGACCAACGCCTGTAGCCGGTGACCGACCGGTCGTCATCGGCAGCACTTTCATCGGCTAATGCAAAGCTCGGTTTGCCCGGGCCTGCGGCGCACCCTAGAATGCCCCGATGCGCGATGATCTCTCCCTTCTGCTGAACTCTCTCAACGATGCCCAACGCCAGGCCGTAGCCGCCCCCGTTGGCCGTCAGTTGGTCCTGGCCGGTGCTGGCTCCGGTAAAACCCGAGTGCTGGTGCACCGTATCGCCTGGTTGATCCAGGTCGAAAACGCCTCGCCCCACTCCATATTGTCGGTGACCTTCACCAACAAGGCCGCTGCCGAGATGCGTCATCGCATCGAGCAGTTGCTGGGTATCAACCCGGCCGGCATGTGGGTCGGCACCTTCCACGGCCTGGCGCACCGCTTGCTGCGGGCGCACTGGCAGGAGGCCGGGCTGAGCCAGACCTTCCAGATTCTCGACAGCGATGACCAGCAACGCCTGGTCAAGCGGGTGATCCGCGAGCTGGGCCTCGACGAACAGCGCTGGCCGGCCCGTCAGGCCCAGTGGTTCATCAACGGGCAGAAAGACGAAGGTCTGCGTCCCAAACACATTCAAGCCAGCGGCGATTTGTATCTGGCGACCATGCGCGGCATCTATGAGGCCTACGAGGCCGCGTGTCAGCGTGCCGGCGTCATCGATTTCTCCGAACTGCTGCTGCGCGCCCTCGATCTGTGGCGCGATCACCCGGGCATGCTGGCGCATTATCAAAAGCGTTTCCGGCACATTCTGGTGGACGAGTTCCAGGACACCAACGCCGTGCAGTACGCCTGGTTGCGTCTGCTCGGCAAGGGTGGCGACAGCCTGATGGTGGTCGGCGACGACGACCAGTCGATCTACGGTTGGCGCGGCGCGAAAATCGAGAACATTCATCAGTACTCGTCCGACTTCCCGGATTCGGTGACCATTCGCCTGGAGCAGAACTACCGCTCCACCGCTGGCATTCTCAAAGCCGCCAACGCTCTGATCGCCAATAACACCGGTCGTCTCGGCAAAGAGCTGTGGACCGATGGCGGCGATGGCGAAGCGATCAATCTGTACGCCGCGTTCAACGAACACGACGAAGCACGCTACGTTGTCGAAACCATCGAAAGCGCGCTGAAAACCGGCTTGGCTCGTAGCGATATCGCGATTCTGTACCGCTCCAACGCCCAGTCGCGCGTTCTGGAAGAAGCCTTGCTGCGTGAGCGCATTCCCTACCGCATCTATGGCGGCCAGCGCTTCTTCGAGCGCGCGGAAATCAAGAACGCCATGGCCTACCTGCGCTTGCTCGAAGGTCGCGGCAACGATGCCGCGCTGGAACGGGTGATCAACGTGCCGGCCCGTGGTATTGGTGAAAAAACCGTCGAAGCGATCCGCGACCATGCACGCCACAGCGATGTGTCGATGTGGGAAGCGATGCGCCAACTGGTCGCCAATAAAGGCCTGACCGGTCGCGCCGCCGGTGCGCTGGGTGCTTTTATCGAACTGATCGAGAACCTCGCCGCCAAGTGCATGGAGATGCCGCTGCATTTGATGACGCAAACCGTCATCGAGCAATCCGGCCTGATCGCCTATCACGAAGCGGAAAAAGGCGAGAAAGGCCAGGCCCGGGTAGAAAACCTTGAGGAACTGGTCAGCGCCGCGCGCAACTTCGAGAATACCGAAGACGACGAAGAGCTGACGCCACTGGCGGCCTTCCTCGGCCACGCTTCGCTGGAAGCCGGCGACACGCAGGCTGACGAGCACGAAGACAGCATTCAGTTGATGACGCTGCACAGCGCCAAAGGCCTGGAATTCCCTTACGTGTTCCTCGTGGGCATGGAAGAAGGCTTGTTCCCGCACAAGATGAGCCTGGAAGAACCTGGCCGTCTCGAGGAAGAGCGGCGCCTGGCCTACGTGGGCATCACCCGGGCGATGCAGAATCTGGTGATGACATATGCTGAAACCCGACGCCTGTACGGCAGCGAAACCTACAACAAGGTCTCGCGTTTCGTGCGCGAAGTGCCGAAAGGTCTGATTCAGGAAGTACGCCTGTCGAACAGCGTCAGCCGACCGTTCGGCGGCAATCAGTCGATGAGCGGCAGCAACCTGTTCAGCGGCAGCGAGATTCCGGAAACGGGGTTCAGCCTTGGGCAAACCGTTCGTCACTCGATCTTCGGTGACGGCGTTATCCTCAACTTCGAAGGTGCGGGTGCACAGGCGCGGGTGCAGGTGAACTTCAGCGAAGGCAGCAAGTGGCTGATGCTGGGGTACGCGAAGCTGGAAGCGATCTAAAGGCAGCCCGTCGTTGCTCATCGTTCCCACGCTCGGCGTGGGAATGCATCCCGTGACGCTCCGCGTCACTGTGGACGCGGAGCATCCATGGCGGCGTTACCACGCAGAGCGTGAGAACGATCGCACATGAACACTGGAGGCAACACCATGGGCTCAGGCTTCTTTTCTTCCTGGACATTCTGGGCCCTGCTCTCGGCGACTTTCGCTGCTTTGACGGCGATCTTCGCCAAAGTCGGCATCGAAAACGTCAATTCCGATTTCGCCACCCTGCTGCGCACCATCGTGGTACTCGTCAGTCTGGCCTTGATTCTGTACGCCACGGGCCAATATCAGTCATTGGGATCGATATCCGCCAAGAGCTATCTGTTCCTGTTGCTGTCCGGTCTGGGCACCGGCGCTTCGTGGCTGTGCTACTTCCGCGCGTTAAAGGTGGGTCCGGCTTCACTGGTCGCTCCGGTGGACAAGCTCAGTGTGGTGTTGGTGGCGGTACTTGGCGTGATGTTGCTGGGTGAGAAACTCGATCTGCGCCAATGGGGCGGTATCGGCTTGATCACTGCCGGCGTGGTGATGCTGGCGTTTCGTCGCTAGGCAACATTTCCCGCTGAACCTATCCCTTTTTCCTACAGACAAAAGTACAGGGTCCTATTGCCGCGACCGAGCTGAACGTAAGCTGTCAGGCAAAAGCCCGAAACACTCTCTCGCTAGCCAGTGCCACTTGAGCTGTGCAACATGGCGCGCGTGTCTCCACAAACGGGAATTCCCTTTATGAAACGTTTTCTTAGCATCGCCATGGCGTTGTGCATCGGCCTGACGATGAGCCTCGACGCCAATGCCAAGCGCTTTGGTGGTGGCAAAAGCGCCGGCGCTGCGCCGACGCACCAGACCAGCCAGATGGCTCCTTCTTCTCCAGGCATGGGCGGTGCTGCGGCGACCGCGGGTGCTGCCGGTGCCGCCGGTGCTGCTGCCAAGGCTGGCGGCGCTTCGAAATGGCTCGGCCCTCTGGCCGGCATCGCCGCCGGTGGCCTGCTTGCTTCCATGTTCATGGGTGGCGGCTTCCAGGGCATGCAGATTTTCGACATCCTGATCATGGCCCTGATCGCGTTCGTGATCTTCCGCTTCATCGCCGCTCGTCGACGCAAGCAACAGGAGCACCTGGCTCCGGCCGGCGCGCCGATGCAGCGTGAGGCATTCGAGCAGAAGCCTGCTGGCATGGGTTCTATCTTCGGTGGTTCGGCTGCTCCGGCTGCCGCCCGTCCGGTAATCAACGCGCCAGCCTGGTTCAACGAACAGAACTTCCTGGCCGCTGCGCGCAGCCACTTCCAGTCGCTGCAGCAACACTGGGACGCTAACGAAATGGACAAGATCGCCGAGTTCGTGACTCCGCAAATGCTTGAGTTCCTCAAGCGTGAGCGTGCGGATCTGGGCGACGGCTTCCAGTCGACCTACATCGACAACCTTCAGGTTCAACTGGACGGCGTGGATGACCGTGCCGACAAGACTATTGCCACCCTGACCTTCAGCGGTGTGTCGAAGACCTCGCGTTTCGACCAGGGCGAAGTCTTCAGCGAAAGCTGGAACATGGAACGTCCGCAAGGCGAGAACCAGCCTTGGCTGGTGGCCGGTATCCGCCAGAACGGTTGATCCCTTCTGCGCCAGGCAACGGTTAAAGAAAACCCCGGACTTGTCCGGGGTTTTTCTATTTCGCGGTTGCATCTATAGCGAGCTACTGTATAAACCGGCCCATATAAACCGCGCCATTCAAGCAAGAGGATCCCGGACGTGGAAGAAATCATCGAACAACTGCGCGAAGCCAACGAACCCGTACCGGTTCCATTGGAGTTGCCTGACGAAGACCAACTGGTGGAAGTCGAAGAAGAACTCTTCATCAACATTCCGTTCGTCTTCAAAGAGTTTTTGCTGACCGTCAGCGACGTGGTTTACGGCAGCCTGGAGCCGGTGACTGTCACCGACCCGCAATCGCATACCTATTTGCCGGATGTGGCAGCGAATGCCTGGGACGCCGGCGTGCCGCGCGATCTGATCCCGATCTGCCAGGACGGCGACAACTATTACTGTGTCGAAGAAGACGGCACCGTGGTGCTGTGGTCCGGCGAAGAAGAGCTGATCACCGAAGAATCCTGGGAATCGGTGTGGCACTGGGCGCGGGACGTCTGGCTGGAAAGCTGATTTGCCAAACGCCCCGGGTGGTCAATGCCCCGACGACTCCTTGTGATTGTCGAGGGTTTCCAGCAAAGCCACCTGCATCCGCGTGTGCACGCGGATGAACCAGCGCCAGAGCAGCGCCGCCACGGCGGCCGCGACCACGGCGATCAGCACGAGCAACTTGTTGGTCGGCAGAATACTGGCCGACAAGGCTGCCAGCAGCAGGAAAATCACCAGCAGCGAGAGAATCGGGATCACCTCGGAGATCACCCGGCGCACTCGCTGCGTGTGCCTTCCGGCCATCTCCGGCTTCACGCCCATCTCGGCCAGCAGCATCGACAACGCCTTGAGCTTGCGATAGGCGGCGATCAGGAACGGCAACGATACCAGCAACGCCCCGCCCCAGATCAGCGCCTTCTGCCAGCTCGGATCGTTGATCCAGTCGTGCAGCGACAGCGAGATGCGTTCTGCGAAGTACGCTCCGGCGAAGAAGATCGCAATCACCAGCGCCAGATTGACCCCCACCTGCAACAGGATCCGCCGGATCATCGACGCCAGCATGGCGCCTTCGCCTTGCGGCTGGATGCTGCGCAGCCACTCGCCATACATCCCGAACACACGCCCGAGACGCTTAGGCATTGCGGCGGACAGCTTGATCGACAGCGGGTCAGCCGCGCGAATGAGGTAAGGCGTCAGCAGCGTGGTGATGACCGACACCGCCACGGCCACCGGATAGAGGAAGTTGCTGGTGACCTGCAAAGTCATCCCGAGCGCGGCGATGATGAAGGAAAATTCGCCAATCTGTGACAGCCCCATCCCTACCCGCAGTGAGGTGCGTCCGTCATTGCCGGCGATAAACGCACCGAGCCCGCAGGACAGCATCTTGCCAAGCACCACCGCTACAGTGATGACCGCAATCGGCCACGCGTACTGGAGAAGAATCATCGGGTCGAGCATCAGGCCGATGGCGACAAAGAAAATCGCGCTGAACAGGTCACGCACCGGCTCGATCAGCCGCTCGATCTTCAGCAGTTGCCGCGACTCGGCCATGATCGCGCCGATCAGGAACGCGCCCAGCACCATGCTGTATTCGAGCTTGACCACCAGCAGGCAGAAGCCGAAACACAGGCCCAGCACGGTGATCAGCAACATCTCGTTGCTTTCGAATTTGGCGACGTAGGCCAGCAAACGTGGCACCAGCAGAATGCCGATGACCAGTGCGACGATCATGAACAGCGACAACTTGCCCACCGTGGAGAACACTTCGCCGGAACTGACGGTGCCGCTGACCGCGATGCTCGAGAGCAAAGCGATGATGCCGATGCCGAGAATGTCCTCGACGATCAGCACGCCGAAGATCAACTGCGCAAAACGCTCGTTCTTCATCTTCAGATCATTGAGCGCCTTGACGATGATGGTGGTCGAGGAGATCGCCAGAATTGCGCCGAGGAACAGCGAATCCATGGTGTTCCAGTCGAACCAGCGACCTATTTCATAGCCAATCCAGATCATCAGGACGATTTCGAGGAACGCCGCAATAAACGCCGTGGCGCCGACCTTGAACAGCTTGCGCAGGCTGAACTCCAGCCCGAGACAGAACATCAGGAAGATCACCCCCAGCTCGGCGAGGGTCTTGATGGTTTCTTCATCGTGGATCAGGCCGAATGGCGGGGTGTGCGGGCCGATGATGAATCCCGCGACGATGTAGCCCAGCACCACCGGCTGCTTGAAACGGTGAAACAGGACAGTCACCACACCCGCGACCAACATGATCACTGCCAGGTCCTGAATAAAACTGATGGCATGCATGGCGTGGGCTCCTTGAATGACGAGGCTCGCAGTCAGGCGTCAGAAAGATCTGAGCGAGCAGGGTAAAAATCCGCTTTTCGTGTGGGAATTGCCCTTGGGGTGGGCTTTTGCAGGGTAACACCGCGACTTACGCCTGAAAGGCGGTGCAATATATGGAAACAGATCGATCCCGGCGTGACGGCGGCCAGTCGCCCGGCGTCCCGATAACGGTGCTTTTGAAAAGCGACCAGGCGCCCGCAGAGGCGCTTCCAGCAAACCAGCCTTGATCCGTGAGAACGTTATGGAACCCGGAAACGCCCAGCTGTCGATGACGGTACTGATGACCCCCGACATGGCCAACTTCTCTGGCAATGTCCACGGCGGCACCCTGCTCAAATACCTCGACGAAGTGGCCTACGCCTGCGCGAGCCGTTATGCCGGCCGCTACGTGGTGACGCTGTCGGTGGATCAGGTGATTTTCCGCGAGCCGATTCATGTTGGCGAACTGGTGACCTTCCTCGCGTCGGTCAACTACACCGGCAATACCTCGATGGAGGTCGGCATCAAAGTGGTGACGGAAAACATCCGCGAGCGCTCGGTGCGCCACACCAATAGCTGTTTCTTCACCATGGTCGCGGTGGATGACCAGCGCAAACCGGCCGCCGTGCCGCCGCTGCAACCGCAAAACAGTGAAGACAAACGCCGCTACATGCAGGCTCAGCAGCGCCGACAGATTCGCCAGGAGCTGGAAAAGCGCTATCAGGAGATCAAGGGCGACGCCTGAGATTGGTAGCGCTCTGACGAAAGCTTTCGCGAGCAGGCTCGCTCCCACATAGGATCGGTGGCGTACACAAAACCAAATGTGGGAGCGAGCCTGCTCGCGAATGGGGTAACGCGGTCTTACAGACTGATCGCGGTCGCCTCGAACTTCACCCGCGGATGCGCAATCCGATCCTGCGCCCGCACCAGTTGCAGCTCATAACTGGCGCACGCCTGAGTCTCCAGCAGCACTTCATGC
Source organism: Pseudomonas sp. NPDC087817 (assembly GCF_044742875.1). Taxonomy (NCBI): domain Bacteria; kingdom Pseudomonadati; phylum Pseudomonadota; class Gammaproteobacteria; order Pseudomonadales; family Pseudomonadaceae; genus Pseudomonas; species Pseudomonas sp. NPDC087817. Next base: position 74,999 of record NZ_JBIUVJ010000009.1, on the reverse strand, counting down.
ACTGCCGCCGCCGTGAATTCGAACGCAGCGACCAGACTGTCGCCCAGTAAAACCCGCGCCAGGAACAATCCGGACGTCAGGTCGCCCACGCCCACCGGCTGACGCGGAAATGCCAGCAGCGGGCGACGCAGATGCCAACTGCCCTCGGCGGTTACCAACAACATCTCGAAACCATCCGCCGGCTTGCCCGGGTAATCCAGATGCTTGACCAGCACGGCTTTCGGCCCACGCGCCAGTAGCGCCCGCGCCATCGCCAGGCAATCGAACAGCGACTGCGGCTTGCGCCCGGAGAAGCTGTCCAGCTCCAGTTGATTCGGGCACATGAAGTCCGCCACGGCGGCCGCCTCGTCCAACAGAAAGTCGCTGACTTCGGCGGGCACACTGCAACCCTTCTCCGGATGCCCCATCACCGGATCGCACAGATACAAAGCCTTGGGATTGACCGCTTTGATGCGCGCCACACCACTGAGAATCGCCCGGCCCTGCGCCGCGCTGCCGAGATAGCCGGACAGCACCGCGTCGCAGTTGCCCAGCTCGCCGATGGCCGCGATGCCTTCGATCAATTCGGGAATCTGCTGCGGCGGCAGCACTTCGCCCGCCCATTGGCCGTACTGCGTGTGGTTGGAAAACTGCACGGTGTTGAGTGGCCAGACATTCACCCCGACGCGCTGCATCGGAAAAACCGCAGCGCTGTTGCCGGCGTGGCCGAACACCACATGGGACTGGATGGCGAGCAGATGAGGCGTACGTTTCATTCGGGTTTTTCCGTAAAACGATTGAAATTCAAGCCGCGCAGTATGCGACGAAACGCAGCCTGTACGACAGACCGGCGACGCAGTTAAGCTGACGCTATCTTTTGGAGTCCCTTGTTGATGCTGACCCTCGAAAACATCTTCGTGCTGATGCTGTTCGCCGCTGCCGGCGCCTGGTTGTGGCACAACCATGGTTTGCGCGAGCGGGCGCTGGAACGGGTCAAGCAGCATTGCCTGAACGTGCGTGTCGAGCTGCTCGACGGCAACGTGGCGCTGAAGAAAATCGGTTTCATCAAGGACGCCAACGGCCGTCGACGTCTGGCGCGGGTGTACAACTTCGAGTTCACCGTGACCGGCGAGACCCGTCACAACGGCACCATCACCCAGTTTGGCGCGCACAGTGCGCAGATCGAGCTAGCGCCCTACCCGGCACCGTTCGACGATACGCCGCCAGTGGTCGAGGTGCACAAGCCCCGGGCCGAGGTGATCGAGCTGAGTCAGTGGCGGCAGGAACACACCAAGTGGAAGCCGTGAATCAGCTCGGCTGAATCCGGCACTGCGCCAACCCGGCCTGCAACTCGGCGATGCTCTGTGGATCGGCGAAAATCAGTTCGATCCGTGAGTCCTTGCGCCATTCACTGATTTGCCAAATGAGCGCTGCGTTATCCAGAGCATTGGCTGACGTCCAGCCATCGGTGCTGTGGATAACCATTTTCGCTCTGTTCCAGGTAAGACCGCTGAGCCAATCGTCGAGGCTTTGTCGATCGAATGTCTGGCTCGGATGCCAGCGCCAACCGACACTCCATCCGCCCTCCTGCGCCTGACTCAGACAAATCGGCAGCGTCGGGTCGCTCCAGAGCGCCGGCATTGGCGCGGCACCGTTTGGCATGATCCGGTTATCCACAGCTGCCACCGCTCGAATGGCCAACCCCGGCAATTCGCTCACTGACAGTTGTGCCTGCTGTGTCCAGATCTGCCTGACTGGCGGCAACTGACTGGATATCGTCTGTCGGGCGGCTTCATCCAGATTTTCAGCCTTGTTCAGCAACAGCAAACCGGCGCTGGCCAATGCTTGCTGTTGAGCTGCCGGCAACGGTTTACCCGCCTGGAGTGCTTGAGCATCCAGTACCAAAACACACGGCTGAACCGTCAGTACACCCAGCCATGGCGCCTCGCTCAGTTGCTTGAGCAATTGCGCAGGATGGCCCAGTCCGGACGGTTCTATAAACAGCCGATGCGGCCTGGCTTTGCGCAGCAACCGTCCAAGGCCGATCTGAAACGGCGCACCATTCACGCAACACAAACAGCCCCCGGCCACTTCGCCCAGTGCGATACCATCGCCGTCGCTGGTCAGCAGCGCGGCATCGAGGCCGATCTGACCGAACTCGTTGATCAGCACCGCCCAGCGCTCATCCGCCGGCCGTTGCGCCATGAGCTGGCGAATCAGGCTGGTCTTGCCAGCGCCCAGCGGGCCTGCGATGACATGGGTAGGAATGTTCTGCAACATGGCTGGCACTTGTCTGAGGAGAGTTTCTGAGGGGGTCGAAGATGCGTTTAAACGGATGGTCGTTGCTGTTGCTGCTGGTGTCGAGCGAAGTCCTGGCCCAGGCCTGCGTGGTGCATAGCCAAGGCGAACGGCTCGACGTCAAAGTCTGCCAGCAGAACCGCAACATCCCGGAAAAACTGTTTAACGACGGCTTCTGTCAGCCAACGCTGGCCGGGCAAAAGGTCGACGTGCAGTACGTCGATCAATGCCCGAGCGGGGCATTTGGCGTGTGCAGCAACGCCCAAGTCGCCAATATGCCCTATCGCCAGGATATCCACTATTACGGCGTCGCCACCGATGCGGCCTACTTGAAGCCGTATTGCGAAAGTCAGAGCCAAGGCGCGTGGCTCAAGCCTTGAAGCGCTAGCCGAGCCAGTCAAGGGTCAGCATCAACCGACGCTCGCCGGGTGCCAATTGCGGCGAGCGGTGGATCAGCCCGAAACCTTCGTTGCCGTGCCATTTTTCGCCTTTCAATAGCGCCACTTCGCCACTCTTGAGTCGCTGAATCTGCCGGGGCTCGTGCGGCTCGGCGTTTGCCTGGCCAAGCTGACGACGATCCATTGCACCTTCCTTGAGCCATTCACTGCCAATGCCCGCATAGGTCGTGATCAGCCGCACCGGAACATGGTCGACGTGGAAACGCGGGCACATGGCCTTATCCAGCACGCGCAAGCGCAGGCCAATGCGTCGCGCACCGAGCAGGCAGGCGAACGCGCCGACCAGCCATTTCAAGTCAGCGATAAAGCCTTCGTAGCCCTCCAGTTCGCGGAAGCTTGTGGCCAGCCCAGTGAGATCAGGATCGGCGTCTTCGTCATTGATCTCCAGGCACAGCGACTCGGCCAAGGGTACGTTGAGTGACAGCAGCAAACTGGCAAAGTCGGCGATGTGCAGCGGCAATTGACGCTGCCATATGGCGAGGTTTACGTCATCTTCAAGAATCCGTATCAGTGCTTTTGGCGTATTGCCTTGATGCTGATGACGCGTACGGTCGTGGAGCATTTTCAACGCGAGCATCAGGCCACCTCTGCGTGCCAAGGGCCAAACGGATCCGGCAGCGACCGCCAGCCTTCCACACCGAGCGCCATTTCCTCGTCGGTCAGCAGGCAATCATCGAGTTCGCCTGAGAGCTGAGGGAAATTGATGTTCTGGCCGATGAACACCAGCTCCTGACGACAATCTCCGACGCTCGGCGTCCAGTTTTCCATGATCGCCAGGGTGCTTTCCTGATCTTGCGGCCACTGGTCTTTTGGCACAAAACGCCACCAACGCCCGGCAAAACCATGACGCATCAAACCGCCGGCCTGCGACCAACTGCCGGCGTCATTCGGCTTGCTGGCCAGCCAGAAAAAACCTTTGGAGCGCAGCAATTTGCCGTTGAGCCACGGGCGGTCGATGAAGTTGAAGAAGCGTTGCGGGTGAAAGGGTCGGCGCGCGCGATAAGCAGTGGATGCGATGCCGTACTCGTCGGTTTCCGGGATGTGCGCACCGCGCAATTCCTTTAACCAACCCGGCGCTTGTGCGGCTTTCTCGAAGTCGAAACGGCCGGTATTGATAATGCTCTCCAGCGGTACCTCCCCCATCACCATCGGGATGATTTCGGCGTGGGCGTTGAGGCGCTTGAGAATGGCGACCAGTTCTTCACGCTCCCGCTGGCTGATCAAATCGATCTTGCTGATCAGCAGTACATCGGCGAATTCGATTTGCTCGATCAACAAGTCGGTGATGGAGCGTTCGTCCTCTTCGCCAAGGACTTCCCCGCGGGAGGCGAGACTTTCTGCGGCCTGATAGTCGAGGAGGAAATTCACCCCGTCGACTACAGTGACCATGGTGTCCAGCCGGGCGATATCGGCGAGGCTTTGGCCCTGCTCATCGCGGAAGGTGAAGGTCTCCGCGACCGGCAGCGGCTCGGAGATGCCGGTGGATTCGATCAACAAGTAATCGAATCGTCCATCGCGGGCCAGTTTGCTGACTTCTTCAAGCAAGTCTTCGCGTAACGTACAGCAGATACAGCCATTACTCATTTCCACAAGCTTTTCTTCAGCGCGGTTCAGGCTTACATCACGCTGAACTTCGCTGCCATCGATATTGATCTCGCTCATATCGTTGACGATGACTGCCACACGCAGCCCTTGCCGATTACGTAGTACGTAATTCAAAAGTGTACTTTTTCCGGCGCCCAAAAATCCGGAAAGAACGGTCACAGGCAGTGCGGCTGACATTGGGTAATCCTCTACAGGTGGCAGCCGATCTGCGCTTTTGCGTAGCGCTGGACGTTTTTGGGCTTCAGACAATGGATTCGCATGAAGCTAAACGCTTGAAATCGACCGAATCAGGCTCAGTTCAAATTGATGTTATAGTATAACAATGTGAATTAGCCAGCCCCGCCCTTGCTCTTCACGACCAAGAGTCGGAAGCTGCGATCAATACGCCGCTCAGGAAATGTCATGAAAGAAGCGCTGAAATGCTCAATATTGAGTCTGGCGTTGTTAACAGCCGCTAGCGCCTGGGGGAAAAATCCTGCGCCCGCCACCTGCACGCGTAGCGCCAATCTGCTGGCCTGCATGGATGTCGACGGCAATGCCTACAGCGTCAACACTGTTGGCAGTACGCTCTACCTGCGAGGTTTCGAGAAGAACGGCCAACGCTATTGGGCACAAACCAACAGCCGCTTCGGCCAACTGACGTTCTTCACCGGTATCGCCTCCGACGGTGAAGCCTGGGTGGGCTACACCCGACGCGTGGGTTGGACGACGATCAATCGTTTCTCCAGCTCGGGAGGCAGTAGCGCAAAATTTACCTGTAGCCGGATTAGCGGCTGCTAAACCAGGCTTTTGGGCTGCTCCTGCTGCCAGGCCAGAAAGCTGTCGATTGGCGGATTTTTCTGAAAGTAGCGCTGCAAGCCCTCGTACAACCCGTCCGCAATGGCCTGCTGATGTCTCTTGGTGACTAAACGTTGACTGTCGCGAGCATTGGAAATGAAGCCGGTTTCCACCAGGATCGATGGCACATCGGGTGACTTGAGCACTGCAAATCCTGCCTGTTCCACACGCTTCTGATGCAGTGTGGTAATCCCCGCCAGACTCTCCAGAATGTTGCTGCCAAGCTGCAAACTGGCAGCAATGGTGGCGTTCATCGACATGTCGAGGATGACACCCGCAAGCATCGGATCCTTGTCTTTGAGGTTGAGCAGACTTGTTGCGCCAAGCAAATCCGCACCGTTCTCGCGCTGCGCCATGAACCGCGCAGTCGCCGATGTCGCACCACCTTCGGAGAGGCAGTAAACCGATGCGCCTGAGGCCGTCAGTCGCGGCGCTGCGTCAGCATGCACGGAGATAAACAGGTCAGCCTTATGCTGACGGGCAATCTCCACCCGCTTGCGCAAGGGCACAAAAAAGTCGTCGTTTCGCACTAGTTTTACGTCAAAGCCCTTCTCTTTTTTCAGGCGCTTGGCGAGCATCTGAGCGATTGAAAGTACAACGTCCTTCTCACGCTCACCTTTCGCACCAACTGCGCCGGGATCTTTGCCGCCATGGCCAGGATCGACAACCACAATGATGTCGCGCTTTCGATGGACCTTAATCGCAGGTGTTTCACGTGGAACCATTGCGACTGTCGACTCTTGTTTTGCGCTGACCAGATCCAGAACCAGACGATGACCTTGACCATCCTGAGGGGCCAACAGGAAGCTGTTAACCAGCACTGGAATCCTCAGATCGAGAACGATACGGGTGTCGCCCAGCCCCGTTTGCCCTGATCGAATCGTACGAATCACCGTGTCGTTGAGAGCCAGTTGGCTCAAATCTCCACTGAGCGTTGCACCGCTCAAATCAATAATAAGCCGCTCTGGTGCGCTGAGGCTGAACGCCTTGTATCGAACAGGTGCGCTTAAATCGAACACCAACCGAAGCTTTTTATCGGAGCGCCAGAACCTCGCTTGGCGGATTTGTGTCGCGGAGCCACTTATAGGTAAAGCGAAGGCGGCGCTGGCTAGAATCAGAGTGAGCAAATGACGTCTGTGCATATGAAAGCCTGTTCATGAAAAAGGCATCGTGATTTGAATTGTTATAATGTAACATTCAATTCAATCAACACGATGGTTCCGAACATGAATTCGCTGACACTCCCGGATATCGCCGCACAATCTGCTCGCCAAGCCTTGCCGCTCGAATGGGTGGGCATGTGCGGCATAGCGCTACCGGTCTTGTTAGATGGCCAACGCTTGACCGCGAAGGCTGATGCAGGCGTGAGCCTTGACGATGGTGAAGCGCGCGGTATTCACATGTCGCGCCTGTATCTGGCTTTGGAAGCCCTTGAGGAGGAGAACCTCCGCCCTGCTCTATTGCGCCGACTTCTCCAGTTTTTCCTCGACAGCCACCATGGTTTATCCACTAACGCCTACCTGAATATTCATACCAATTTGCTGCTGAAAAGGCCGGCGATGGTCAGTCCTCTGGCTGGGTGGAAGTCCTACCCCGCGATCATTTCAGCCAGCCTGAAAAACACAGTGTTCCACGTGGAACTCAAAATCGAGGTGCCATACTCTTCAACTTGTCCATGCTCAGCAGCCTTGGCGAGACAATTGATCCAGCAACAATTCATCAATGATTTCGCCAATAAGCCACTGCAACATGCCGAAGTTCTAACCTGGCTAGGCTCGTCCCAAGGCATTGTTGCCACGCCACACAGTCAACGCAGCACCGCCCAACTGCACGTGCACCTCGACGAATTTATAGACGAGTTGCCGCTGAGCACGATCATCAACGACGCTGAAGCAGCGCTCGGCACCGCCGTACAAACAGCGGTGAAACGTGCGGACGAACAAGCCTTCGCCTTGGCCAATGGGCAGAACCTGATGTTCTGCGAAGACGCCGCACGCCGATTGAATCTCGCGCTACGCCGCTCCCCGGGAGTCAGCGCACTCCACCTGCGAGTGATTCACGCCGAAAGCCTCCATGCCCATGACGCTGTCGCGGAAAGCACCTGGCACCGGGAGCTAGCATGATTCGCTGCCAGGACCTGAGCTGGGGCGCACCCGGCCAAGCACTCACTTCGCCTCTGACCCTTGAGCTTGAAAGCGGCAGTCTGACGGCAATCATCGGAGCCAATGGTTGTGGCAAAAGCAGCCTGCTGAAAGTCATTGCCGGACTGCAAAAACCCTTGGCAGGACAGGTCACCCTGAGTGTTCCACGTCAAAGTGGTGTGTCCTTCCTCCCACAACAACAGCATCTGGATCGTCAATTCCCGATCAGCCTTCAGGAACTGGTTGCCGCGGGATTCTGGGGTCGCAGACTTTCCACCCAATTGCGTGCCCAGCGCCTCGCCGCGGCATTGGAAGCCTGGCACCTGAATGGCCTCGACAATCGCCCGCTGATGGCGCTGTCCGGTGGTGAACTACAACGCGCGCTCCTCGCGCGATTGAGCCTGACCGACTCGCCTGTGCTGCTCCTCGACGAACCCCACGCCGCACTCGATGAACTGGGTCAACAGCTCCTGTGGCAACACATCCACGCCTGGCACGCCGAAGGACGAACGCTGGTCTTGGTCTGCCATGACCTCGCCGCCGTTCGCCAACACATCCCGAAAACGTTGCTGATCAAAAACCGAATTTGCGTTTACGGCGCGAGCGCAGAACTCATCCAGCAATCCCCGCACATGCAGGTGGCCTGATGCTCACTGTCACCCTGTGGCAACCGTTCTACGAGTTCGTCTTCATGCGTCGCGCATTGCTTGGCGGCCTGGTGTTGGCCTGCAGCACTGCGCCGCTCGGGGTGTTCTTGATCCTGCGGCGCATGAGCCTGATTGGTGACGCCGTCGCCCACGGCATCCTCCCCGGAGCAGCACTTGGCTTTTGGTTCGCCGGCCTGAGTTTGCCGGCGCTGACACTCGGCGGTCTCGGAGCAGGCCTGAGCATGGCCGGCCTCGCTGCATGGATTACCCGCCGTACCGGCCTGCGTGAAGACGCAAGCCTGGCGGCGATCTATCCCATATCGCTGGCCTGCGGTGTGTTGATTCTGGGTATGGCCGGTAAACGCCTCGACCTGCTGCACCTGTTGTTCGGCTCAGCATTGGCCGTCGATGGCCCGACCCTCACCGGCATGTTGTGGGTCTCGGCATTCAGCTTGATTGCCATGATGTTTATCTACAAACCGCTGCTGCTCGACACTCTCGATCCACTGTTCCTGCGAACGGTCAGCCGCCTCGGCCCACTCGCCCACGGCGTGTTCCTGACCCTGGTCGTACTGAATCTGGTGATCGGATTCCAGGCAATCGGCGCGCTCATGGTCGTCGGATTGATGATGCTACCCGCCGCTGCCTCACGTTTCTGGAGTCGACGCTTGCCGATCCTGATTGCCATCGCCGCCCTCCTCGGCTGCTTGTCGGTGTGGCTCGGCTTGTTGCTGTCTTTCTATTACTCGCTACCCAGCGGCCCGGCCATCGTATTGGTAGCCGGCGTTGGTTATCTGCTGTCCGTGGTGTTCGGACCGGTACATGGGCTGCTGCGCCGCCCACCGTTGCTCACATCCCAATGAGGTGTTTCCCGATGCGTGTTCTACTCGTGCTGTTCAGCCTGATGCTGTCGATGTCGTTGTCGGCGGCGGAGAAATTGCCAGTGGTCACCAGTTTCAGCATCCTCGCCGATATGGTTCATCACGTCGGCGGCGAGCACATTCAGATCACCAATCTGGTCGGCCGGGACGCTGACGCGCACACCTACGAACCGACGCCGGACGACGCCAAAGCGTTGCTCAAGGCCAAATTGATCTTCAAGAACGGTTTGGGTTTTGAACCCTGGCTTGATCGTCTGGTAACCAGCACTGAAACCAAAGCCGTCATCATCAGTGCCAGCCATGGCGTGATTCCGCGTTCGCTGGATGAGGACGGCGAAACCGTTCCCGATCCACATGCCTGGCACAATCTGGCCAACGCCGAGTTGTACATCGCCAACATCACCAAGGCGCTGATCACCGCCGACCCGGCGAACAAGGCGGACTACGAGCGCAACAGCCAATCCTATTTGAAGCAGATCTACGCCCTGCTCGCCGAAGCCAAGGCCAAACTAGGTTCGCTGCCGCCGGGCAATCGCAAGATCGTCACCAGCCACGATGCCTTCGGTTACCTCGGTCAGGCGTACGGCATCGACTTCATGGCACCGCAAGGATTGTCCACCGAGCGTGAACCGTCAGCGGCGGAAGTGGCGGCGCTGATTACCCAGATCCGTCAGGCCAACGTCAAAGCGGTGTTCATGGAAAACATCAAGGACGCGCGCCTGCTCAAACAGATCGCCGACGAAAGCGGCGCACACATTGGCGGCACGCTCTACTCCGATGCCCTGGCTGCCAGCGGCCCGGCCAGCACCTTCACCGGGCTGTTCGAATACAACCTCAACACCCTTTACGACGCGCTGAGCCAACCATGATCCGCAAAAATCCTTCAGGCGATCTGCCGCAAATTGCCGAGTCGGCCTACGTCGATAAAACCGCGATCATCTGCGGCAAAGTGCTGATCGGCGAAAACGTTTTCGTCGGCCCCTACGCGGTTATCCGCGCCGACGAAGTCGACGCGACTGGCGAGATGGAGCCAATCACCATCGGCGCCAATTCGAACATTCAGGACGGCGTGGTCATCCATTCCAAGTCCGGCGCGGCGGTGACCATTGGCCAATACACGTCCATCGCCCACCGCTCGATCGTGCACGGCCCCTGCGTGGTCGGCGACCGAGTATTCATCGGCTTCAACAGCGTGTTGTTCAATTGCGTAGTCGGCAATGGTTGTGTGGTACGCCACAACTCGGTGGTCGACGGGCGCGACTTGCCGGATGCGTTCTACGTACCCTCCACTACGCGCATTGGCCCGAACACCGACCTCTCGTTATTCCCGCCGGTGAGTGTCAGTGCCTCGGAGTTTTCCGAAGACGTGGCGCGAACCAATGTCGATCTGGTGCGCGGCTACAAAGCCTTGCAGAACGAGTTCTGAACCATGAGCAGTGTGCTGATCCGCAACGCACGGCTGGTCAACGAGGGACGGGAGTTCGACAGCGATCTATTGGTCAGCAACGGTCGCATCGTCAAGATTGCCCGCAGTATCGAAGGCGAAAACGCGAGCGTGGAAATCGATGCCGGCGGCCAATGGCTGCTGCCGGGCATGATCGATGACCAGGTGCATTTCCGCGAACCCGGCGCGCCGGCCAAGGGCAGCATTCATACCGAATCGCGCGCGGCAGTCGCGGGGGGTATCACCAGTTTCATGGACATGCCCAATACCCATCCGGCGACTCTCACCCTCGAAGCACTGGCCGACAAGAAGCGCCGAGCGGCAATCAGTTCGGTGGCCAATTACGGCTTCCACTACGGAGTCAGCCAGAACAACCTCGACACTGTGGCCGCGCTCAATCCTTGTGAGGTGGCCGGGGTCAAAGTATTCATGGGCGCCTCGACCGGCAACATGCTGGTGGATGAACCGCAAATTCTTGAACGGCTGTTTGCTGAAGTACCAACGATCCTGCTGGCTCACTGCGAACACACGCCGAGCATCGACACCAATGCGGCCAGACTGCGTGAACGGTTCGGCGATCGTTTGCCGCCAGAGGCGCATTCGCTGATTCGCAATGCTGAAACCTGTTATCGCTCCTCCTCGCTGGCCGTGGACCTGGCCAAACGTCACGGCACTCGCCTGCACGTTTTGCACCTGAGCACCGCTCGCGAACTCGAACTGTTCGAGGACAAACCGCTGGCGCAAAAACGCATCACCGCAGAAGTCTGCCTGCACCATTTGTTGTTCGATGATCGCGACTATCCAAACCTCGGCAACCTGATCAAATGCAATCCGGCGATCAAGAGCCAAGCCGACCGCGATGCATTGCGACAGGCATTACTGAGCAATCGACTGGATGTGATCGGCAGTGATCACGCGCCGCATACCTGGGCCGAAAAGCAGCGACCCTACGCCGAGGCGCCGTCGGGTTTGCCATTGGTGCAGCATGCGCTGCCGGCGTTACTGGAACTGGTGGCGGATGGCGTGGTGCCGCTGACTACGCTGGTGGCGAAGACCAGTCACCGCGTGGCGGACCTGTTTGCCATTCCGGATCGTGGTTATCTGCGCGAGGGCTATTGGGCAGATCTGGTATTGGTTCAACCGCAGATGTCGGAGGTGTCTCGACAACCGATACTGTCGCAATGCGGATGGACACCGTTTGCGGGTCGAAGCTTTCGGCATCGGGTGAGCACAACGCTGGTGTCGGGGCAGATCGCCTGGCGCGAGGGTCGCGTGAATGATGGGTGTCGGGGATTGCCGCTGCGGTTCATGCGTTGATTTTACTGACGCCTTCGCGGGCAAGCCCGCTCCCACAGGATCACGCTGAACCTGTGGGAGCGGGCTTGCTCGCGAAGCTTTTAAGCTCTTGGTTTGACGGCGCCGCAATCCTGACCCAACCACACCGCGCGAGTTTCCAGGCTGCCCTTCTGATTGATACCGATCGCGTTGAACGTACCGTTGGCGACCGTGGTGAACTCCCGATCGCTGAGGAACGTCGCTACACCCGTACCCTGCGCTTTCGGGCAGCTGAAACGAAACTTCCATTGGTTGCCGCTGCGCTCGGTGATCTGCTGCTTGCAACCCGATTGCGGATCGGCCAGCGGAATATCGTTGGTCGCCACTTGCTCAGGTGTCAGGCAAGCGCGGATCCCCTTGCCGCCGATATTGATACCGTTCTTCTCCAACGCCGCCCGCTGCTGCGGGGTCATCTGGCCCTGAAGCTGGCCAAGGATCGATTGCACATCCATCGGCTGATCATCGACCTTCACATTGCTTGAGGTCATTTCCCACAGACCCGGCTGCAGCATTTGCGCCTGCGCAATCACCGGCAATGCCAAACCCAGGCCCAGCGCCAAACCCAGCAGACGAACGTTCATCGAGTAACTCCTGATCAGTAGTGGCCGTTAGACGTCGGCCGATTGCTTCGGTTCATGCACCAATTAAATAGCGACATTCGCCACAGAACATGGTCTGTTAAGGCATTGAATCTTGAGGAGCAAGGCTGCCCCATGGATTATTTCGGACCGCACATTTTCGGTTATTTGATCGCCCTGATACACACCCTTGGTTTGATCGCTGCGATTCACGCGGTGCTGACCGTGCGCACGGCTCAAGGCTCGATCGCTTGGGCATTGTCGCTGATCTTCATTCCTTACCTGACGCTTATTCCGTATCTGGTGTTCGGCCGCAGCACCTTCGATGGTTACATCAAGGCGCGCCGCCAGGCCAACGAACATATGCGTCAGGCCATCTCCGAACTGAACTGGCGTCCCTGGGTGGAAGAAGCCCTGACCGCTCGCGCCTCGAAAGCCTACGCATCGCTACGTGCGATGCCGAAACTGGGGCGCATGCCATGTCTGGCCAACAACGAAGTCCAATTGCTGGTAAACGGCACCGCGACGTTCGAGGCAATCTTCCACGCTATCGACCAAGCGAAGGAAGCCGTGCTCATCCAGTTTTTCATCATCCACGATGATCGACTCGGCCAACGTCTGCGCGACCTGCTGTTGAAGAAAGCCGCCGAAGGCGTGGCGATTCATTTGCTCTACGACCGCATTGGCAGTCACGCCCTGCCCCACAGTTATGTGCAGGCGTTACGCGATGGCGGCGTCGAGGTCAAAGCGTTCGCCACGCGCAGTGGCTGGCTCAACCGCTTTCAGGTCAACTTCCGTAATCACCGCAAGATTGTCGTGGTCGATGGCGTGGTCGGTTTTGTCGGCGGGCACAACGTCGGCGATGAATACATGGGCGAGAAGCCTCCACTGGCACCTTGGCGCGACACCCACGTAAAAGTGCGCGGCCCGGTAGTGGCGTGCATGCAGGAATCGTTTGCCGAAGACTGGTTCTGGGCCGCCCGTGCATTGCCACCGTTGATCCTGCCGGATGAATACCCGGATGACGGCGTGCTCTGCCAATTGCTTGCCAGTGGCCCGGCGGATGCCTACGAAACCTGTTCGCTGTTCTTCGTCGAAGCCATCCACGCGGCGACGGAACGGGTGTGGATCACCAGCCCGTACTTCATTCCCGATGAAGCCGTGTTCGCCGCTTTACGCCTGGCGGTGTTGCGCGGGGTCGATGTACGTTTGCTGCTGCCGTCGCGGCCCGATCACCGCATTGTTTACGCCGCCTCCAGCCTTTACGCCTTTGAGGCGGTTCGCGCCGGCGTGCGGGTGTTCCGCTACGAACCCGGTTTCCTGCACCAGAAAGTGGTGTTGATCGACAGCGAGATCAGCGCCATTGGCAGCGCCAACCTGGACAACCGTTCGTTCCGGTTGAATTTCGAGGTGATGCTGCTGACCGTCGATAGCGCCTTCGCCGCCAGTGTGGAACACATGCTCATCAAGGATTTCGAGCAATCCTACGAGATCGCCAAAGAAGAAAGCCGGGAGATCCACCGCCTGCAACAGGTCGGCATGCGGATCGCCCGGCTGATTTCACCGATTCTTTGAAACGCCTTTCTACCGAAAGGAAAGAGGTGATCAAGGGTCAAGGGTGATAGATGTCGTCGCGAGTCCATGGCAGTTCATGGCTGCCATCGGCGTGCGTCTTCACCGCAAGGATCTGGTGCAGATTGATCCAGCCACGTGCGAACGCATAGGCGCAACCGGCCAGGTACAGACGCCAGATCCGTAGCGCCTGATCGGGCACCAGTTTCCCCGCCGCTTCCAGGTTATCTTCCAGCCGCTCGCTCCAATGATCCAGCGTACGCGCGTAGTGCAGACGCAGACTTTCGACGTCGACGATCTCCAGCCCTGCTTCACTGATTTCGGCCGAGATCATCGCCAGATGCGGCAGCTCACCGTTGGGGAATACGTATTTCTCGATGAAGTCCCCGGCACCACGCCCCACCGGGCGGCCATCGGTGTGTTTGGCGGTGATGCCGTGATTCATCACCAGACCGCCCTCCTTCACCGCGCCAAACAGGGTTTTGCAGTACTCGGCGAGGTTGGCGTGACCGACGTGTTCGAACATGCCGACGCTGACCACCTTATCGAATCGACCGTCCTGCGGCAGATCGCGGTAGTCGAGCAACTGCAGTTCGACCTGATCTTCCAGGCCTTCAGCTTTGACCCGCTCGCGCGCCAGTTCCAGTTGTTCCTTGCTCAGGGTGATGCCGAACACCTTGGCGCCGAATTCCCGTGCGGCGTAACGCGCCAGTCCGCCCCAGCCGCAGCCGACATCCAGCAAATAGTCGCCGGGCTGTAAACGCAGCTTGCGACACAAATGGCGGAACTTGGCTTGCTGCGCCTGTTCGAGCGATTCACTGCCGGTCTCGAAATAGGCACAGGAATACGCCATGTCGCTGTCCAGCCAGAGCTGGTAGAACGCGTTGGACAAGTCGTAGTGATAGGAAATGGCTTTGGCGTCGGTTTCCTTGTCGTGGACCGAACGCACAGGTTGAGTGTCGTCATCTTCACCCAGCAAGGCATTACTCAGTTCGTCGCAAACCCGGATGACCTCACTGATCGAGCCCTCCAGTTCGAGCTTGCCTTCAACGAACGCCGCCCCTAATGCATCCAGGCTTGGATGGGTGAACTGGCTGACCATCTGCGGGTCCTTCACCACGATGGTGACACTGGGCGTCGGGCCCAGATTGAACTCATGGCCGTCCCAGAGCCGCAGGCGAAGCGGAAGCTGCAGATTCTGTAAGGCCGGTGGAAGTTGCGCGAGCATGGAAAATCCCCCTTGTTTCAGACGTCAGATCTGAGGGTAGACCATCCTTGAAAAATAGCAGGCTATCGATTTGATCAGCCGAAACTATCGTTGCAGACGCTCCAGCAAACCATCCTGCACCCACTGCTTCAACCAGGTAACCGCTTGCAGTGGCGCGTCCTTACCATAAGTGACTGTTGAATTTGTGCACAGTTCGGCAAAACTCCAGCCTTCATTGAGCAAGCCATTCAGCGCCGCCGCTTCAGCCGACTCAAGACTGCGGTAGTTGCAGATCAGCTCGTGGCGCCAGATCAGGCAGATGTTGGGCGTGTCGAGCGCCGCACTGGCCGGAAAATCAGTGCCGTCCTTGACCGAGCGCCACAGCGCAAGACTATTGAAGCGGCAATCAAGCCACTGCAAAGAACGTATGGGTTTGAATTGCAGTTCTGGCCACTCTTCCGGGGCCAGCGCCGCCATGCTTTCGATCGTCAATGGATCACCCGCCGGCGCATCAAAGGCCAGGGTGAATGCCCACTCCAGTGCGGCCATTTCGGCCAATGGCGCACTCTGCTCGGGCACCAGATACTTGCGGATAAAACCCTCAAAACCCTTGCCCAGCCAACGCAGGCTGTAGTGCGCCGACGGGGATTGGCGAATGTAGGCCGTGGCGAGCAGATCAAACTCCTCGTCGCCCAGCCACTGCCAGATCGCTTCGAAGTCGTTACGCAGCACCTCCAGCAAACGCGCATTGTAGGCGTTGTGATAGATCGCCAGGCCAGTAGCGATATCCAGCGTCGGGCCGCCGATCAGGCTCTCGTCCAGGTTCAGATTGGCCGTCGCTGTCTCATCGAGCAGAAATGCTTCGAACGCCAATTGCCATTCTTTCAGGCGCATTGCTGCCTCCCGACCAAGACCTTGGTGCCCAGCTCACGAGCCTTTTGCAATTCATCAAGGAGTTCTTCGAAGGGCGGGAAATGGTCGTCCCGTTCCAACAGCGTCGCCACCGGACCGAAATGCTCCAGCGTGCGCTGGTATAACGCCCAGACCGGATCGCTCACCGGATGGTCATGGGTGTCGATCACGTAATCGCCGTAATCGCTGTGCCCGGCCAGATGCAGTTGGCGGACTTTGTCGACAGGCAGGCTTTGAATGAAGGTCCACGGATCGAAGCCGTGGTTGCGCGAACTGACGTAGACGTTGTTCACATCCAGCAGCAACTCGCAGCCGCTGACACGGCTCAACAGGGCGAGAAACTCCCATTCGGTGAAATCGTCCGAAGCTGCACGGACGTAACTGGAGACATTCTCCAGGACCAAGGGGCGCTGCAAAATATCCTGCACCTGCACCACCCGCCCGGCGATGTATTCCAGGCTCTCTTCGGTGTAGGGCAACGGCAGCAGATCATGCAATTGATGGGCGTTACCGCGGCTCCAGCACAAGTGATCCGAGACCCAAGCAGGCCTGACCCGTTCGGCCAGTTGCTTGAGCTGTTGCAGATAGTCGACGTCAATGGCATGCGGACCGCCAATGGACAGCGACACACCATGCATCACCAACGGATAACGCTCGGCGATGGCATCGAGGTGATACAGGGCCTTGCCGCCCTGCACCATGAAATTCTCCGAGACCACTTCGAACCAGTCCACGTCGGGCGACTGTTCGAGGATCTGCTGGTAGTAAGCGCTGCGCAATCCCAGGCCGTAGCCGAGAAAAGGTACAGAGGCGGGCATGAGCAAACTCCTGATAAAAAGTGGCCGCAGTGGCGTGAGCCACTGCGGCGGCACTTGCCGGTCAGTTACTCGCCGACCTTGCCACCTGCTTTTTCGCAAGCCGCTTGAGTCATGGCTTTGAAGCCCTGGCCCTTGCAGGAGCCCATGCCTTTGCACGCGTGGTCTTTGGTTTTGCAGTCGTTCTGGCCTTTGCAGGCATTCACGCCGTAGCAGTGAACGTTGGCATCGGCGGCCATCGCGTTGGTTGCGACACCGGCAAACAGGGTAGCGGCGGCCAAAGCGAGGGCGGCACCGGCAGCAGCGGTCTTGATCGTCATTTTTATATCCTCGGTCATCGTCAGGGGTTGTCGGCTGGAAGGTTGTTCAGTCCCGACATGGCACTAGAGAGAGCAGCCCCGACGGCGTTACAGAGGAGCGAAAAATAATTTCAGGATTCTTCCTTGAGCTTGAGCAACGGCTCCTGAAAGCGCAGTAATCGCCCGGCATTACCCAGCACCAATAGCGTGCTGAGGTTGTGCAGCAACGCCGCAATCATCGCCCCGGCAGCCCCCAGCCAGCCGAACGCGGCGAACACCACAATGGCCAGCGTCCAGCCCAGGCCGATGATCACATTGACCTGCAATGTCCTGCGGCACTGACGACTGAGTCGCACGCAGGTGCCGAGCCGGCGCAGATCGCTGCCGATCAGCACGATGTCCGCCGACGCCAGAGCAATATCCGCACCGCCCGCCCCCATCGCCACACCCACCACACCCGCCTTGAGCGCGAGCGAGTCGTTGATGCCGTCGCCGACCACCATCGGCCGGAAGCCATTGTCGATTTCCTTGAGCACGCGATTGAGTTTGTCCTCGGGCAAGGCCTGGGCTTCGACTTCGTGCAACCCGACCTCTCTGGCCAGAGACTGCGCCACACTGTGTCGATCGCCCGTAAGCAGCAGTTGTCGTCCGAGGCCCAGTTCACGCAATTCACCGAGGGCAAATCTTGCTTCCGGTTTGACGCTGTCAGCCAGCAACAACCACGCGAGAAATTCCCCGTTGAGCGACAGCCCGGCGATGGGGCCGTCGTGATCGGGAACCGTGGTCGTGGTGATGCCGAGTTGCGCAAACAACTCAGGGCGGCCGAGAGCCGCTTCGCCCTGTCCGGTGAAGGCGACGACGCCGAGCCCCTGCCGCTCATGGATATCGCTGAGGGACAAATAGTCTTCCTGCCGCACCAATCCGGCCAGTGCGCGGCTGACCGGGTGACTGCTTGCCGCGCCGAGACTGGCCGCCAACGCCATCACCGTGGACGAATCCGCGCGAGGGCTGTTGATCGACTGCACGCGCAAAGTGCCAAAAGTCAGGGTTCCGGTCTTGTCGACCACCAGCGAAGTGAGGTCGGCCAATTCTTCGAGGAAGGCCGAACTGCGGATCAGAATCCCGTGGCGCGCCGCTACCGCGACACCGGCAATCGCCGTGGCCGGAGCGGAAAGCACCAGGGCGCACGGGCACGCCGCCACCAATACCGCGAGCATCGCTTGCGCATCGTGGGTGACAAACCAGGTCACGGCTGCCAGCAGCAACACCAGCACCATGTAACTGCCGGCATAGCGTTCGAGCAGGCGAGTGATGGGTGGTTTTGAGCGCTCGGCGTTTTGCATCAGCGCGATGACTTTGCCGAGGGTCGACTCATCGCCGGTGCGGGTCACTTCGATATGCAGCAGTCCGTCCAGATTGATCGCACCGCCAAACACCGACATGCCGATGCCTGCCTCCACCGGCACCGACTCGCCAGTAATCGAAGCAGTATCGAGACTGGCCTGGCCAGACAGAACGCGTCCGTCCGCCGGGACACGATCACCGGCACGCACCTCGACCGTGTCGCCGGGTTTGAGCATGCCGTTGTCGACTTCGATGATCGAGCCATCGGCCTGCAGTTTGCGCGCGTGACTGCGGGTCAATTGGCCGAGGGCGTGAATCGCCTCCTGTGAACCAATGACGCTGCGCTCTTCCAGCACGTGGCCGAAGATCATGATGATCGGCAGCAGCGCGGCGGTCAGCAGATCACCCGTTGCCCACGCCCCGAGCATCGCCAGGGCAATCAGTTGATCGGTAATGCCATGCAGGCTCGGATAACGCACGCTGTACCACGCCGAACGCATCACCGGCACGGCAACTAATAAAGAAGCAAAACCGAGCAGCAACTGGCTGACCCCGGTTTGTTCCGGCATCGCCCAGCGCCAGATCAAACCGAGGCCGAGCAGCCCGAGTGCGAGCATCGCCAACGTCAGTTGTCTGGCTGCGCGCCGTTGTTCGGCTGAGGACAACAGACTCGGTGCAGCGGTAGTCGCGTTCATTGACTGGCTCCCTGAATGATCAGGCGGGAATCGTCTTGCGGATCGACCGTGGTCACCGATCCAGCCTGGCCGAGGATTTTCGGCATGCGCTCGCGGTACAGACGCAGGAGCATTTGCGGGTCGGTGCCTTGTTGTCGGGCCTTGGCCAGGCTCAGCACCGTGGCGGTGTCAGCTGACGCTTTGGCCAAGCGTTCACCGGCCTGAGCATGGGCGACTTGCAACGTGCGGTCGGCCTGCTCGTTGGCGGACTGGGTGAGTTTCTCGGCGTCGGTGCGGGCATTGGCCACAGCTTTGTCGGCCTGCTGACTGGCGGTGAGGACGGCGTTGAATGCACTGACGGCAGGATCGGGCAGACTCGATTGCACATCGACCCGCGTCACCTCGATGCCGATGCCCTGCCCGTTCGCCTTCAGTTCAGCCAAGCGTTTATTGATGCCTTGCACCAGATCACCGCGCAAGCGTTCACGGCGTTCGGCGGCTTGATTGTCGGCGCCAATGAGTTCTGGTCGAGCGACCAGAATGGTGTCCAGATCCCGCGCGGCGGTCAGGACCAAAGCGCTGCGGGTGACCAGACGATCGAGTGCCGGCAGCACATGGTCGCCCTGCAGCACGAAGTCATACGGATCGGTGACTTTGTAAAACACCCGCACATCCAGTTGCACCACCCCGGCATCACCGGTCAATAAATAACCAGAGCCGGCCAACGCATCGCTGATCGGTGTCGCGAACGAGGCGACTCGGTCGGCCTTCAACGCCTCATCGCTGCGCAACAGATTCTCCACTCGCCGCTCAATCACCCGGTCCGCCGCTGGCAGCAGAACCACCTGTTCGAATGGCTGCGGCCACGCCAACAGCAAACCGGCATTCTGGATGCGATCCAGCGCGCCAAAGTGCAAAACCACGGCACGATTCTGCGGATCGATCTGCCGCACATTGGAAAACGCCCACGCCAATGCGGCCAATACGGTAACCGCGTACAAGGCAAAAAATGCCAAGCGACCGGCTTGAATCCACGGACTGTTCAGCGCATGTGTTCCACGTGGAACTTCTTCACTCATGGCTGCGTTCCGCTTTTGCTATCGAGATTCGGCGGGCCATCGACCAGCACACGGAACGGCGCGGCATCGGTGCGCAATATCAGTTTGGTGTCTGGAGTAACGATGGTGCCGAGGGTATCCAGCGAACGCAGCAAGTTGTACAGCTGCGGCGAACCGGCATAGGCGCGCCCGTAGATCTGCGCCGCTTCGACACGGGATTGCGCTTCGATATCGGCGGCTTTCACTGTCGCGTCAGCCTGCACGATTCGCGCATCACGCTCGGCGGCAGAACGGATTTGTGCCGCTTCGCGCTTGCCGATAGCGGTGCGTTCGGTGGCGATTGTTTCACGCTCGGCACGCATCCGATCAACTGTCGCGGTGAGTGTCACCGAGGGCAACGTCAGTCGTTCGATACCAACCTGCACCACGCGTACGCCATATGTGGCGAGTAATTGTTGATCGATCTGCTGGCGCAACTGCGCCTCGAAGTCGGCGAGGCGTACCTGACTGGCATCGGTGTTCACCAGATTCGCCAGATCAAAACTGCTCGCGGTGGTTTCCAGGGCCGAGCCGACAAACGTGCGAATCTGCCGCGCCGCCTCGTCCGGTTGATTCTGTACGGCGCGCATGAAGCGTTGCACATTGTCCGGATCGCCCTGAACCTGCCACGCTACGTAGGCCTGAACGATGATGCGCAAACCGTCGCGGGTGCCGACATCCTGCAAACCGCTGGAGGTGGTGCGCAGACGCAGGTCCACCGGAATCGCCGCTTCGAACGGTGCCGGCCAGCGCCAGCTCAAGCCCGGATCAAGCAAAACCCGCGATGGGTTACCGAAACGCGTGATGACCGTGGCTTCGCCGGAGCGCACTTGCACCAGGCTCGCCGCCGCGATGGCGAAAGCCACCAGCAACGCCGCCCAACCCATGCGTCGCCACGGCAATGGCCCCGCCTCTTCCGGCGCACCGTGGTGGTGATGACCGTGATGATGGTGATGCCCGCCATGGCCGTGATCATGGCCGCTGTGGTCTTGATGATCGTGTGTGTGCGACTGGCTCAATGGGCGACTCCTGGTTGAGCGGTGGTACGCGCGGGCGTCGGGTCAGCCGGCAGCGTGAATGAGCGCAGGTCGATGGTCGGGGCGTTGCTGCTGCCGCCCAGTCGATGGTCGAGTACCAGCAATTTGGCTTTGCTCAGGCCTTGGCTGAGTTGACTGAGGTATTGCTCCAGCACAAACGCCTGGCCGGCACTGGCGTAGGCTTTTTGCTCAGCGCTGAATTTCAAGTCAGCGGCCTGCGCGGCGGCGCTGATTTCGCGGGCGTTGGCGCTGGCCTGATCGCGGGCAAGGCTGGCCTGCAACTGCGCCTGATTACTCGCTTCGGCCGCTGCACCGCGTTCGCGGGCGATCAATGCCTGCGCACCGATCTGCGCTGCTTGCACGCTGTGGTAAGCGTTGGCTGCACCGGCCGGCGGATGAATCGCCTCGACGACCGTGGCGAGAATTTCCACGCCGCTGTCGAGTTTTTGCAGATCGCTTTGCACAGCGCGGCCGATGTCTTCTGCCAGCCCTGACCGGTCCGCTCCAAGCAATCCGTCGAGGGTGCGCGAGGCGAAATCGTGGACCAGAATCCGGCTGGCGGTGCTGCGGATCAGCGTCGGCACATCGGCGCTGTTGTAGGTTGCCGCCAGCGCCGCTTGATCGCTCAGACCGATGCGATAGACAAAGCGAACGTCCATGTTGACGATCTGAAAGCTCTGCTGCTCGCCACGGCTGCTGGCGATGACCTGGGATTTGTCGTTTACATGGCTGGCGTCCCACAAACGGTTGGCTGTGTACGGAGCAGGTCCTTCGGCCGGTTCGGATTGAACAACTGCCGGCGTTTCGCCAACACTGGTCGCCAACTCATGCACCACACCGTTTTCGACGCTCAATACCCGTCCCAACGGCCACGGTAGACCTGCGTGCAAGCCGGGGCCGAACACCTGCACCGGTTTGCCGAAGCGCTCGTAGATACCACGTCCTTGCAGGGGAATTTCGTGGAGGCCGGTCAATGCCCAGCCCACCACCGCGACCAATGCCAACACCGGTAGAAACGCCTTGCGCATGTAGCTGAACGCCCAGATCTGGCGCAGATCGATGCCAAACCGGTTATGCAATTCGTGCTGCAACGCGAGCAAGGGTTGCGGCGGCCAGCGCAGCAGATCGGCGACAAAACTGCGCGCCAGCAAGGTCGGTTCAAGCTGATCACGTCGAGGGCTGAACAGTGACAGAACGGCACGCAATAACCACTCAATCGCGACCAATCCCGGCAAGATTCCCACCAGCACCGCCAAGCGAACGGGCCACAACGCCTGGTCACTGGCGAACAGTAAACACAACGCTCCCAGCACCAGACCGATAATTGCCACGCGGATCAGTTGGGCCAATGAACCGGCTTCGGGCCATTGCGTGGGGTTTTCCTGAGCCAGTTGCCGCTCCAGCACCAGCAGCCCGAACGCCAACAGCAAGGCGAGTGCCGCGCCAACCGTGGCGGACAAACCTACTGCGGCGGCCGGTAAGGCGAGGTTCCACACCTGCTCGATACTGAGCACCACCAACAGTGCCCAACCACCCAGCCACAACGTCGCCGCGCCGATCAGGCCGAGCAAGTAGAAACTGCGTCGACTCAGACGATCGAGCAACCGCTCGTACCAGCCATCCGGTGCGGGCGACTCCTCAGCCGCAAGCGGTAGCGACGCCAGCGGACTCATCACCCGGGCACGCCACTGCGTCACCCACCACGCCGATTGCAGTCCGGCGACCAACACCAGCAACGCCGCCCCCTGATTGACCAGCAGCGGCAGCCATAACGATTGCGGCGCGAACAATCCGACAAAAAACGCCAGCCCCCACCCTGCCCCGGCCAGACTGCCAAGGCCAATCGCCAGACGGCGTAATCGCCGGCCCTGTGTCGCGGCCTGCTGAAAGCGCGGCAGTCCGGTCACTTGCGTGCCCTCAACCTCCAGATCGACTTGCATATCACCCCAAAGCCATCGGCTCACTGCTCTTATCGTTACAATATAACGAAAGTCGTGAAATATTCGTACACAATTGCGCTTATCTAAAGACGCGCAACCTGTCGCTTGCCTGAAGCCTTGACCGAAATGTCCATACGCGCACATATTACGTTCGTAATTTTTATCACCGACTACTTTTAGCGATCCGCATCCCTCAACCAGGAGTAAGCGCATGAGCAACTATGACGTAGTGATTCTGGGCGGCGGCCCCGGTGGCTATAACGCCGCCATCCGCGCCGGCCAGTTGGGCCTCAAGGCTGCTTGCGTGGAGGGTCGCGCGACCCTTGGCGGCACCTGCCTGAACGTCGGTTGCATGCCGTCCAAAGCCTTGTTGCATGCCTCGGAGTTGTACGACGCGGCCATGGGCGCGGAATTCGCCAACCTCGGCATAGAAGTCAAACCGACGCTGAACCTCGCGCAAATGATGAAGCAGAAAGACGAGAGCGTGGCCGGCCTGACCAAAGGCATCGAGTTTCTGTTTCGCAAGAACAAGGTCGACTGGATCAAGGGTTGGGGACATATCGACGGGCCGGGCAAAGTCACGGTCACTGGCGATCAGGGCAGCAAGATCGAGCTGACCGCCAAGGACATCATCATCGCCACCGGCTCCGAGCCCACGCCCCTGCCGGGTGTCGAGATCGACAACAAGCGCATCCTCGACTCTACCGGTGCGCTGTCCCTGAGCGAAGTGCCCAAACATCTGGTGGTGATCGGTGCCGGCGTGATCGGCCTCGAACTCGGTTCGGTGTGGCGCAGGCTCGGTGCGCAAGTCACGGTGGTCGAGTACCTCGATCGCATCTGTCCGGGTGTCGATGGCGAGGCCGGCAAAACCTTGCAGCGCGCGCTGAGCAAACAAGGCATCGCCTTCAAACTGAGTTCGAAAGTCACCAGCGCCACCACCTCGGCCAACGGTGTGCAGCTCAGCGTCGAACCGGCGGCGGGCGGCAGCGCCGAACTGCTGGAAGCTGATTATGTGCTGGTGGCCATCGGTCGCCGCCCGTATACCCAAGGCCTGGGCCTGGAAAACGTCGGTCTGAGTACCGACAAGCGCGGCATGCTCGCCAACAAACAGCACCGCACCGAAGCCCCCGGCGTCTGGGTGATTGGTGACGTGACCTCCGGGCCGATGCTCGCCCATAAGGCTGAAGATGAAGCGATGGCCTGCGTCGAGCAGATTCACGGCAAGGCCGGAGAGGTCAATTACGACCTGATCCCCAACGTGATCTACACCAAACCGGAGCTGGCCAGCGTCGGCAAGACCGAAGAGCAGCTCAAGGCTGAAGGTCGCACCTACAAGGTCGGCAAGTTTCCGTTCACCGCCAACAGCCGGGCGAAGATCAATCACGAGACCGAAGGTTTTGCCAAAGTCATCGCCGACGAGCGCACAGACGAAGTGCTCGGCGTGCACCTGGTCGGCCCAAGCGTGAGTGAAATGATCGGCGAGTTCTGTGTGGCGATGGAGTTCAGCGCTTCGGCTGAGGACATTGCTTTGACCTGCCATCCGCACCCGACACGGTCCGAGGCGCTGCGCCAGGCAGCAATGAATGTCGAGGGGATGGCGACGCAGATGTAAAGATCAAAAGATCGCAGCCGTCGGCAACTCCTACAGGGGTACGCATTGCCTGCCGAAGGCTGCGATCTTTGCTTTCAGGCAGGAAGATGCCCCAGCGGCAAGGCTCCCGGGGTCTTCACCGTATGAATCGCAAAGTTGCTGCGGATGTCACTCACCCCCGGCAGCTTCAACAGGCAACCACTGAGAAAACGGTCGTACGCGCGCAGATCCGGCACGACAACCTGCAGCAGAAAGTCCGACTCTCCGGACACCAGAAACGCCGAAATCACCTCCGGCAACGCGGTGACCGCCCGGTAAAAGGCTTCCGCCTGTTCATCGTTATGCCGCTCGACTTTCACCCCGACAAACACCGTCAACCCCAACCCCACTTCATCGCGATCCAGATTGGCCTGATAGCCGCGAATCACCCCGGCCTCTTCCAGCATCCGCACCCGGCGCAGGCAGGGCGAGGCAGACAGGCCGATTTCGTCCGCCAGCTCGACGTTGCTCAGGCGTCCGTCCCGTTGCAGCGCGGCGAGAATCTTGCGATCAAAAGCGTCGAGTTTCATCTTTGGCAGATCCTGATGGTGTGAGCCTGAAAAGAACGCAGGTTATGCCAAATCTGCAACCTTTTGAAGCTGACTACGCAAGCACCTGCCCCGCCCTTCAGCCCTAGACTGACGTCACCGAATCGACAACGAAAGGGGTATGACGTGGCGAGTCTCTGGCTGTTTTTCCTGGCATTGGCCGTGGTGTTTCTGTTGCCCGGACCGGACATGATCCTGCTGCTGCAAACCGGCGCCCGTCAGGGTCGTGGGGCAGCGCTGGCCACGGCGGTGGGTCTGGCGATTGCCCGCGGTTGTCACGTGGCATTGGCGGCGTTGGGGCTGGCGGCGTTGTTCAAGGCTGCGCCGTGGACGTTCGACGTGGTGCGACTGGCCGGGGCGGCGTATCTGCTGTGGATCGGCATTCAATGCCTGCGCAGCACACTGGTGCCGAACCTGAACGCCGGGGACATTGCCGACACGCGCGGGCAATGGCGCGAAGCAATCCGGCGCGGCTTGCTGACCAATCTGCTCAACCCCAAGGCGCTGCTGTTCTGCTCCGTGCTGTTGCCACAATTCATCGTCGCCGATGGCGCACCGGTGCTGAGCCAATTCACCGTCCTCGGCATGCTGCTGGTTGGCGTCGGATTGCTGTTCGACAGCGCCTACGCCCTGACTGGCGCCGCACTGGGCCGTTGGCTGCAACACAGTCCAACGGCGCAACGGGTTCAGCAATGGCTGTTCGGCAGCCTGTTGATCGGCTTTGCGGTGCGCCTGACGTCCATCCAGCAGGCTTAGTTTTTGCGCACCTTGCGACGACGGCCGAACACCAGCAACGCGGCAACGCCAAACAGCACAACGGCACCGATCACTGGCCATTTGTACGGCCGCAGCGCCGTGCGCACGGCATCGGTCACCTGGGTGACGTAACGTTTGTCAGCGTTGGCAAAGTCCGGCTCCTCGCACTGACGGCCGAAATTCTCCGCCCACTGCACGTACGGCCCTTCCTTTACGTAACGCTGATACAGCGCTTGCTGATCTTCCACGCTGGTGTTGAACCCAGCGGCCCTGCATAACACGGCAGCAAACGCCTGACTGGTATGCGGCAGGTTGTCGGCCGCACGATTGGCCAACTCGGACGCGACGAAACGGTAGTGGAAACGATGCTTGGTCAGCGCTTCGCTGGCCTGCTGGCGTTGCACTTCGTCTTCACTGACCAGCGGCCCGGCTTGCAACGCCGGGCTGCCGAGAGAATAGAAACCGCCAAACGACACATAATCCGGCGCCATCTCGTACCCCAGGATCAAGAAGCCGTTTTCACGCGCGGCCACCGCAGCATTGAACAACGCCGTGGCGCGTTTCGTCGGCCACCATGCATTGTCTGCCGCCAGACGCTGTTCGCCGTAGTACCTGGCCTCATCTTTCATACTGCTGCTGTCGAAATAGTCGACCGCCTCGGCGTAATGCCCTTCACGCAACAAACGCCGGGCCAGCAGATAACGCAGATTTTCGGCTGTATGCAGTTGCTCGGCGTCTCCTTGCCCATCGTCAATCGGCACTGCCGGGGCCGGGACGTTTTCATCGACATACTGCTTGAGCTCTTCGACCGTCAGCACGCGCTCGGCCACCGTCGCGGCGTCAAACCAATAGATGCTGTTGCTGCGATACAACTGCACGAAAGCTTGCAGGTATTCGCCCCGTTGCAAGGCCAGAATCGCGCTCTCGCCCTCGACCCGGCATTTCGGCTGGACGGTTTCAAATGCCCAGTCCGCCGTGCGCTGATAGCCCCAGCTTTCGCTCTGCGGGAACGCTTGTGCGGCTTTGGCGTAAGCAGCAGCGGCGGCATTTTTATCGCCATCGCGTACCGCCAGCTTCGCCCGCAACCACCAGGCCAGTCCGCCGTCACCGGCGTTTTCGAGGAAGGCCTTGGCGCTGGCGTAGTCACCCTGTTGGTAATTCATTGCCGCCAGCCGATCGGCGTTTTCGAGGCTGCCGCGGGTGCTGCTCTGCAGCAGTTTGATGAGTTTTTTCTCGTTCGGCGGCTGCTCGCCATACGACCAGTCGAGACGGCTGACCAACGATGCGGTGACCAACTGCTGCACCGCTTTGCGTTGCAGCAATTTCGCCAGATCAGCCTCGGGCAACTCGGCCAGTTCGTTCACCAATTGTTTCAGCGAGGTGTAACCCACGGCCGAGCCATGCAGATTTTGCGCTTCATACAGTTCGATGGCGCCGCTCCAGTCGCCGGCGCTACGCAAGACCCGCGCCTCCTCGCCCAGACTGGCAACGCCCAGTTCCAGCGGATCGCTAAAGCCGTCGATGCTCATCTGGCGGGCTTGGCGGAACGCCTCGCGCGATTGCTCCAGCGCAGTGACGGCGTCTTCCGCTTCACTGCTCATGGCCAACCAGGTACGGCCAAGCGAGTAGGCCGCCCAGGTGCTGCGCAACGGACGCTGCTCGGCAGGCAACGCCAGCAGTTTGTCGAAATACTCGACCGCCAGTTGATGCTCGCCCGTCGCAAACGCTACCGCGCCCGCCACGTACAGACGGATTTCCGCCGGCAGACTGGCGCCCTGCTCTTCGGCTTGACGGGCATCGGTCAGACCACGCAGTTGCATGACCAGCCCGGCCTGCTCGTTGTCGAGACCAAGCTGTTCGGCTTGCTCGCGAGCCTTGGCCGGCGCCTCTTCATCGCCGTACATTTCATCGGGATTGTACGTCGCCGCGGTGACATTCTTCAGCCCGGCGATGGTCTTGCCGAGACGACTTATTTCGAATTTGAAGCTGCCCGCCGGCAGATCCGCCAGGGTCTGCCCGCGATCATCGAGCAGCCGGTTAGGGAAATCCGGGCCGCAGGCCACAGCTGAACCCAGCGGCAGGCTGAGGCTCAGGCAAAGCAGATGGCGGGGCCAGTTACGGGTCAACATGCGAACCTCCTTGATCAATATGTGCGCAACGTGCCCAACCGATGGCGCGCTGCCCGTCCGCCGGCAAGCGGCCGTCGCGAAGGCGGGTGAAGGTAAGCAGATCCGGGCTTTGTTGCAACGAATAACCGGTGAGCGCATCGGCCCCTTCACAACCTTGGGCCTTAATGGTGATCTGCGCGGGCCATGGGCTGTCGAGGTTGCCGGGATTGTTCAGCGTGATGTCGTAAAGGCCACCCTGCTCGCTAAAGCTCAGGCCGAGCTGGCTGTGCAACGCATCGCCCTGCGCTACAGCGCGCAACGTGGTCAGACTCCAGGCGCGCCGGTCATTGGCCAACGGCAGCCGAAACCAGATCAACCCGGCCAGATGCGCAGGCGGATCTTCGCGTAATGCTTTACCGAGTTGGCTCAGTTGCAACGGATCAGCGAGCAATTCGCGGCGCTGACCGCCGCGCTCAAGCGGTACTTCACTTTCAACCAGCGGTGCGCCGTCGCCATCCGCCAACAGCGCCACACCATAGGCCGGTAGCGCTAGGTAAAAGGGTTTAGATGTGATCTTCCCCCAGGCGTCCGCCCATCGCCGTGCCTGCTCGGGATCGAACAGACCGCGTCGCGGGTCACTGACGGCATGCACTTGCAGCACGCTGCTATCGACCGCGGCCAGCAGGGTCGGCAGCTGCGCACTGTCGAGCCACGCCGGCAACGCGGTGATGCTCAGCGGCAATGACACCGGCAACGCCGAACGCAGATGGTTGAGGAATTTTGCGTAGTCCGGCAAGCGGGCGTTGCCAGCATCGTGGTCGATTTCCACACCCTGCACCGTGAGGCCTTGCGCCTGCCAGTCCTGGATCACCTGAAGGATTTGCGCCGTGACCTGTTGCTGGTCCAGCGCCTTGAGTTGGCCATCAAGACGAATCACTGCGATCAGCGGACGGCCATCGCTTTTCAACAACGCTGCATCGATTCGCGCCCGGCTCCAGTCCGCCCCCGGAAAAGCCTGCAACGCCAACACGCGCAAGGTGGAGAAATCATTTCGGCTATCGCGCAACGCTGCCGCATGGGCGGGCGTCCACTGGCGTTGCCAGACATAAAGTTGCTGGTCGAGTGGCGGTGCGTCCCGTTGTTCACACCCCGCCAGCAACATCACCGTAATCAGTATCGAATAACCCAACCGCATGAAATCGCTAATCCCTGCCGACACAAAAATGCAGGGTACACAAAACCGCCGCGAGCAGGCTCCCGGCGGTAAAACTTCAGGGCTTGCGGGCAATGATGATCTGACATCTTGGCACCACCGCATCGAGTGCCTGTTTGATCTGCAACCCGCGCGGAGTTTCCAGCAGGGCCTGCCAGGTAGCCGCCCAGTGGTTGAGCAACGGATGATCGGGGTTGCTCAGGTCAACCTTCGCTTCCCAGAACAGCAACATCCACATGGCCCAATAGAAACCGTGCTGGCTGTGGCTGATGACTTCCAGCCCCGCCTCACTGACCATCGTCTTGAACTGCTCTTCGCCGATGATCCGCACGTGGTTGGGCTTCTCGAAGTACACCGGCGCGGCGATACCCTTTTGCAGGTGCTCGGAGCTGGGGTGCGGCACGCTCAGCAGATACAGCGCGCCCGGTTGGCCGACACGCACCAGTTCGGCGAGAAACTGCGCCGGATCGTCAACGTGCTCGATGACTTCAGTGGACACCACGCGGGTCGCGGTGCCATCGGCGATCGGCAAGGGGTTGCAGTCGGTGACGTGGCATTCGATGTCGCGCGCCGGGGTATCGCTCAGACGCTGGCGGGTGGCTTCAACCTTGGCGCCGTCGATGTCGGCGATGATGATCTTCGACCCGCGCATGCCGCAGAAATGCACGTTGCCGCCGTCGCCGCAGCCGACGTCGAGCAGCGTGTCTTCGGCGCCCACGGGAAAGCCTGTGAACAACTCCCCGGTCTTCTGGTTGAACCAGCCGCTGAGCTCCGAATCGTGGAGTCCGAGCAGGAATGGATCGACCCTGGGCGCCGGTGGGATGACGGCTGGCGCAACGGCGGGAGCAGGCGCCGCCACTGTGCGTTTCTTCAAAAAGCTCAGCATGAGGTGGCTCCAGAGGATGGGACAGCGGATCGGGACGTACCGAGGCGCGCCACCAGGGCAGCTCCGCGGTTGCGCATGGGCATTTCAACGAAGCGGTAATTGAGTTCACTGAGCAGCGCGATCAGGCCCAGGGCAAGCAGCGACGTCAGAATCGGATGCCCGGCAGGACTTGGCAGGCCGGCTGCCTGCAAGCGAAAGATCAATTCACGCACCAGTAGATAGGCCGGAACATGGATCAGGTAGATGCCATAGGAACGGCTGCCGATCCAGGCCATCAGTTGCTGCAATCGGCCGGCCGGCAGCAAGTAATCGCGGTTGTACGACGCGATCCACACCAGCAGCGCGCTGAGCACGGTGAGCGATCCGATGCGATAGCTGGCAAACGTAAAGCGGTCGGTGGCCATGAAACACAGGAGCAATCCGATGCCCAGCAACACCGCTGTGCCAACCCCGGGCAAGCGCAGAAAGGTCGGCTCCCAGCGTCGATAGGAAGGTTGCGCGCTCCACATTGCCAGCAGCACGCCAACCGCCAGCGCATCGGTGCGCACGAACATCAGTAACGGTGTGCGCACGGTGAGAATCTGCACCGCGATCAGCGCCAGCAACGCCCAGACCAGGTGTTTGCGCAACAGCACAATCAGCAGCGGGAACAGCAGGTAGAACTGCTCCTCCAGCGACAGGCTCCAGTAGACGAAACTGCTGCCGTATTCGTAGTGGAAGAAGCTGTCGGCCAAGCGGAAATTGGCGTACTGCAGCACACCTGCCAGCGTCGCCTGCAGGTTGGCGTACAGCGAACCGAACGCCCCCGAGCGATTGAGAAAGACACACGCCAGCAGCATCAGCGCCAGCCACAGCCAGGCCGCCGGCAATAACCGGAAGGCGCGGCGCAACCAGAAATTGCGCGTCTGTTGCCAATACTCCTGACGCGTGTTGCAACGGCGCAGTGCCGGGATCAGGCCGCGAGCGATGACAAACCCGGAAATCGCGAAGAACAGATCGACGCCCCACCACGATTGCGCCCACACCTGAATTTTCACCAGCAGCGGCACGGTATCGGTAAACAGACTCCCCTGCACGTGATGGAACAGCACGCCCATTACTGCGACAGCGCGCAAGACTTCGATGTCCATGATGCGCTTGTCGCTCATGGTGCGCC
The DNA here is from genome assembly GCF_044742875.1 of Pseudomonas sp. NPDC087817. Classification (NCBI taxonomy): domain Bacteria; kingdom Pseudomonadati; phylum Pseudomonadota; class Gammaproteobacteria; order Pseudomonadales; family Pseudomonadaceae; genus Pseudomonas; species Pseudomonas sp. NPDC087817. The sequence continues at coordinate 43,602 of NZ_JBIUVJ010000009.1, read as the reverse complement.
TCCGCCGTCCAGTGGCTTGCGCGCGATGATCACCTGACTTTTGGGCATGAACCGGTCCAGCGTCTGTTTGATCAGCAGCCCGTCAGGCTGATCGAGCAGGCTCTGCCAGGCCCTGGCCCAGTGCTCCATCATCGGCGTGAACGGCTCATGGATACGGTCACGCACGGCCCCCGTGAGTTCGCGACCGGCCGCCCGTTCGCCGGCCCAGAAGAAGATCATGCCCATCACCCAGAAAAAACCGCTGGCCTGACGGTGCTCGATCACCAGACCGGCGTCCTCCACCAGCGCGGCGAAACGCTCCGGAGTAAAAATCTGCACATGATTGGGCGACTGGTAATAACTGGCCGGCGCAATGCCTTTTTGCAGGTGCTCACCAACCGGGGCCGGCACGCTGAGCAGATACTGCGCGCCAGGACGGCCCATGCGTACCAGTTCGGCCATGAACGCTTCAGGCTGGTCGACATGCTCGAGCACTTCCATGCACACCACTTTACTGGCGCAACCGTCCGCCAGCGGCAGCGGCAGGCTGTTACTGACCAGCCCCAGATTCAACTGGCGGCTTTGCGCGTCGACCTGCCGCGCCAGTTCGCGGACCTTGTCGTGTTCACTGTCGGTGAAGATCACTGACGCGCCCTGGCGCACAGCGAACAGTGTCGCTACGCCGTCACCGCAACCGACGTCGAGCAACGTATCGTCAGCGGTGATGGCAAAGCCCTTGAGCAACTCGCCGCTGTCACCGAGAAACCAGCCGTCGAGGACCGCGTCGCGCAACCCGACATACAGTGGTGACGCGGCATCGGGTGCGGCAGGGGCCGGCTCCACGACGGGGACCGCTGCAGGCGCCGGACGCAATCGTGCGAGCAGGCGCCGGATCATGCGACGGCGACTGGCGCTGATGAAGAGCCGGCCGCTTGCAACAACGGCTCGAGGAACGCCTGTAAACGCTGCTCGGCGCTGGCCTGACTGCAGAAGCGCTCAAGGCTGCGCACCGCTTCGGCCGACATCGCCGCATAACGCTGTTGATCAGTCTTCGCCACGTCGTAGCTGGCCCGATACGCCGCGCACAGCGAGTCCCAATTGGTCATGTAGCGCATCGTGCGATAGGCCGCTCGCGGGTCGTGGGGCCAGGCCGTCAGTTCTTCGGTGAAATCGACGATAAACGCGTTGTCGTCGCTCACGTAGTCAGCCATCGCGGTGTTCAACGGCGCAATCGCCGGTTTGCCGCAGGACATGAATTCCATCAGCGGCAGGCACTGGCCTTCACCGAAGGAACTGTTGACCACGTAGCTGGTGGCCTGCACGAGGCGTTCGTAATCGAAGTCGGCCAGATAACCGTGGATCAGCACGATCCGGCATTGGTATGACTGGTTCTTGTAGAGGTGGTGCAGCATGTCGGTCAACGCCTCGGCGATGTCGTGGTGCGTGAGTTTCAGCACCAGGGTCGCATCGGCGGTATCACGGAACGAGGTGCAAAACGCGCTGAGCATGTCCTGCCAGTTCTTGCGCCCGTCGTAGGGGTTGAACACCGAGCAATAGACCACGCCGTCAAGCTGCAGCGAGCAATCCTGCGCCGGCCCGGCGAAGGACAGCGGCGTGCCTTCGCACCGCCCGGGTGGCCCATAGGGGCGCAAATCCACCGTGCGACTGTCGATCAGCAACCCGCGCAGCGTCAGGGTGATCGGCTCGATGACCGGGCGTCGATCCAGATGTTCAGCGCGCGCGGCGAAGCGATCCCACACGGGCGCTGGGATCGCGCAGATCGGGTAATCCGCGCCCATCGCATTGCGCACGGTGTCGACCGTGAAGCTCGAATGGGTGATCGCCCGGCCGCATGCCTCCAGCACCACCCGCCAATCATGGCGAGGTTCGCCCTGCCAGCTTTCGGTGGGGATGGTGCTGAACTCCCAGGCAAACACCGGGATGGTCGGGCAGGCGTAATGAATCGGCGTGCGATGCGGCGGCGAGAACGACAGAAAGACGCAGTCCTCGCCACGGCTCAGGCAGTCAAAATACAGGCGATCAACCAGTTCGTCCGGGTTGCTGACCTCGATCACCTGACCGATTCGTTCCAGCACCGGGCGGAATTCCTTGAGGACGAAGTAGTAGCTGTACTCGGGGCGGCCGAGGTTCTGCTGGATGTTGCTCTTGTTGGTTTCCGAATGAATGATGATCAGCATGCGGCAGTCCCCGCCTCGGCCATCAGCGGCGTGTTTTCGCTGTTCGCCTTCAGGTCGAAAAACGCCATCACGCGCTGCTGCACCGGGGTAAACCCGCAGTAATCGCGCATGCGCTCATTGGCGGCAGCGGCCATGGCCAGATAGGCCTGCGGGTGGTTTTTGGCCATGGCATAGCTGTCCTCATAAGCGGCTCTCAATGAGCTCCAGTCCGGGCGATGGCGCACGGTGCGATAGAGGATCCGCACGTCTTCCGGCCAGATCGTCGGCTCGTGACTGGACTTGACGATGAACCCGACCTTTTCGTCGATGTAGTCGCGCATCGCCGTGTGATTCGGAGCGATCACCGGTTTGCCGCACGACATGAACTCCATCAGCGGCAAACACAAACCTTCGCAGCGGGAGGCGTTGACGTAGAAACTCGCGGCACCATACAACCGGGCGAACTCCTCGTCCTGCAAATAGCCGTGCATGACCACGACCCGGCAGGCAAACGGCGAGAGTTGCGACAGCAAGGTGATCAAGTGAACGTAGTAGCTCGCCAGGTCGTTCTGGGTGATTTTCAGCACCAGCGTGGCGTCTTCGTTGTCACGCATGGCCCAGCAAAAAGCGGTGATCAGGTGATGCCAGTTCTTGCGACCGTCTTCAGGGTTGAACACGCTCACGTAGACCACGCCACTGACATCGATGGCCACCTGCTCGCTGGTGTCGGGCAGTACCGCTTGCGGATGTTCTGCGGGGTCCAGCGCTTCGCTGACCGTGGTGGCCACCGGCAGGGGCGGCGATGCTGGCGTACGCGATTTCGCCAACCGCTGGCGGAGGCCGTCCGGCACCAGATCGCCAACGGCTTCGCGATACCACAACAGCAGATTGTGCTTGAGCAAGAACAGCGGCGGGTGTTCGCCAGGGCTGGTCAGCGCCCGACAAGCTTCGCGCAGGTAATGCTTGGTGATGAATGCACGCCGACGCCAGGTCAGGGGCGGTGCCGCTTCGGGCTCGGGTTCCGGCTCAGGTTCAGCCAGGCCGCGAAGTTCCAGTTCCTGCTCACTGTGTATCGGCGCGATCAAGCCATCGGCGGACAGGCCCATCGCGCGACTGTCGATGATGCAGCCCTTGATCTGCAACGTCGTACCCGGGTTTACCGGGGCTCCTGGATAGTCTTGGCGCACCTGCGCAAAGCGCTCCCACAACGGTGTGGGTAGCACGAGTACGGGGAAGTCCTCACCCAGGGTTTTACGGATCGCCTGCGCCGTGTGGGTGGACAGGGTAATTACCCGGCCATGACGCGCCAGGGTCTGGCTCCAGTCCTGGCGGGGATCGTCGTCGCAGCACTCGGACGGGATCGAGTCATATTCCCAGGCAATCACGCAGACCATCGGGCATTGCAGATCGGTCGGGGCTTTATGCGGTGGCGAAAACGAAAGGAACAGACATTCCTCACCGGCCTGACTCAGCTGTTGATACAGCGGATCGACGTCGGCGACGGACGCCACCACATGCACGCGACCAAGGCTTTCCAGCACCGGGCGATAGGCCTTGAGCACGAAGTAGTAACTGTATTCAGGACGACCGAGACTCTGGCTGATGGAACGGTCGTTGACGTCCGAGTAAAGAATGAAATTCATGGCATCCCACGATGAAGCAGCCATTCCGGCAACCTCATGCTATGACGGCCCGGCGTCGGATCAAGCCGGTATCACCGGTGCTTGTCCTTACTCTTGAGGCCCGTCTTCGTTCTTGTTTTAGTGGTCGGTTTCACCCTGTTGCGCCAAGCCCACGGCGAACTCCGAGCATGGCGACGAGGGGCATTCTAAACACATCCGTCGAGCATTCGTGAACCGCACGGCGAGAAAAAACCTGACTACGCTAATGAGAACTGACCGGTCACGGTTTGGCCTGTTGAAATTGCCGAGCAATTGGCACAGATTGGTAACAAACAACTACAACATTTGACTTCGCCAGCCCCTCAGACACTTTTTTCTTTCGATCTGACGGATATTTCCTTAAAGCCTGTGGGAAAGTGGCGCAAGTTCAAGACCAAGGGGTCGCTGTTTGAAAAAGCGTCTGTTCGTCACGGGTCTTAGCGGATTCGTGGGACACCATATCCAGGCACGTCTGGCAGTACCTGATTCGTCTTGGGAGTTGCTGCCTGTCGCTTCGCCCTACGACCTCACGAATGCCGACAGCCTCGTCGATCTCTGGCCGCAATTGCCCGACGCTGTCATTCATCTGGCCGGGCAGACCTTTGTCCCCGAAGCCTTTCGTGATCCGGCCCGCACCCTCGACATCAATCTGTTCGGCACTCTCAATCTGTTGCAGGCCCTCAAGGCTCGCGGCTTTACCGGCACCTTCCTGTATGTCAGCTCCGGCGACGTTTACGGCCAAGTGGCTGAGCACGATCTGCCGATCACCGAGCAACAACCGCCCTGCCCGCGCAACCCGTATGCGGTGAGCAAACTCGCGGCGGAATTTCTCAGCCTGCAATGGGGCCTGAGCGAACACTGGCCGGTGCTGGTGGCGCGCCCGTTCAACCATATCGGCGCCGGGCAGAAAGACAGCTTTGTCATCGCCAGCGCCGCCCGCCAGATCATTCGCATCAAGCAGGGCCTGCAAACGCCACAACTGGAAGTCGGTGACATCGATGTCACGCGCGACTTCCTCGATGTCGGCGATGTGGTCTCGGCCTACTTCGCGCTGCTCGAAAAAGGCCAACCGGGGCAGGTGTACAACATCTGCTCGGGACGCGAGCAAAGCATTCGCAGCCTCATTGAACAGTTGGCGGACCTAGCCGAAGTCGAGATGCAACTGGTTCAGGACCCGGCGCGCATGCGTCGCGCCGATCAACGCCGCGTTTGCGGCAGCCACGCAAAACTGGCCAACACCACCGGCTGGGCGCCAGACATCACTACACAACAATCCCTGCGGGCGATCCTGTCCGACTGGGAGACGCGAGTACGACAAGAATGACAAAAAGTGCATTGATCACAGGGATCACCGGTCAGGACGGCGCGTATCTGGCCAAATTGTTGCTCGACAAGGGCTACAAGGTTTATGGCTTCGTGGCTCGGCGCAGCAGCGATTCGCGCTGGCGTCTGCGCGAAATGGGCGTCGAGGCCGACATCGTCTATCTGGACGGTGACATGGCCGATGCCTGCTCGGTCCAACGTGCAGTCATTCAATCGACTCCGGACGAAATCTATAACCTGGCGGCGCAGAGTTTCGTCGCCGCGTCGTGGAATCAGCCGGTAACCACCGGCATCGTCGATGGCCTGGGCGTTACTCACTTGCTCGAAGCGATCCGCCAGTTCAGCCCGCATACCCGCTTCTATCAGGCGTCGACCAGTGAAATGTTCGGTCTGATTCAGGCTGAGCAGCAGGACGAAAACACGCCGTTCTACCCGCGCAGCCCGTACGGCGTGGCCAAGCTGTACGGCCACTGGATCACCGTCAACTACCGCGAAAGTTTCAACCTGCATGCCAGCAGCGGCATCCTCTTCAACCATGAATCGCCACTGCGCGGCATCGAGTTCGTCACCCGCAAAGTCACCGACGCCGCCGCCCGCATCAAGCAGGGCAAGCAGCAGGAGCTGGCGTTGGGCAACATCGACGCGAAACGCGACTGGGGTTTTGCCGGCGACTACGTCGAAGCCATGTGGCTGATGTTGCAACAGGACAAGCCTGACGATTTCGTCGTCGCCACCGGCGTCACCACCACGGTGCGCGAGATGTGCCGTATCGCCTTCGATCACGTCGGCCTCAACTACCGCGATTACGTGAAAATCGACCCGGCCTTCTTCCGTCCGGCCGAAGTCGAAGTGCTGCTCGGCAATCCGGCCAAGGCTCAGCGCGTGCTGGGCTGGAAGCCGAAGACCGACCTGGATACCTTGATCCGCATGATGATGGATGCGGACATGAAACGCGTCGCCAAGGAGTAGGCCATGCTGATCCCCGTGATTCTGTCCGGCGGTGCCGGCACCCGTTTGTGGCCGGTGTCCCGCGAGGGCCATCCCAAGCCGTTCATGACCTTGCCCGACGGCCAGTCGCTGCTGGGCAAGACCTATCAGCGTGCCGCCGCATTGCTGGACGGCTGGGGCGACATCGTCACGGTGACCAACCGCGAGTATTACTTCCAGAGCAAGGATCACTATTGCGCTGCCCACGTATCGCGCCATCGCGGGCACTTCCTGCTGGAGCCGACCGGGCGCAACACCGCCCCGGCCATCGCCGCCGCCGCGCTGTCGCTGCAAGCGCTGCACGGCGACGACGCGATCATGGTGGTGATGCCGGCCGACCATTTGATCGTTAATCAGAACGCACTGAAAACGGCGGTCGAGCACGCCGTCAATCTGGCGAAGGACGGTTATCTGGTGACGTTCGGCGTGCTGCCGACCGCGCCGGAAACCGGCTTCGGCTACATCGAGACCGGTGCGCCACTGGACGCCAAAGGCGCAGCGAAAGTGCAGCGCTTTGTGGAAAAACCCGACCTGCAAACCGCTACACACTACCTGGAGAGCGGTAACTTCCTGTGGAACTCGGGGATGTTCTGCTTCACCACCGCCACCGTGATCGCCGAACTGCAATTGCATGCACCTGAGTTGCTGGAACAGACCCGCGCGTGCATGGCCGCCAGCGCTCCGGTGGAAACCGTCGGCTGCCTGCAACAGGAACTGTCGCCGGCGCTGTTCGCCGAGATCACTGACATCTCCATCGACTACGCGCTGATGGAGCGTTCGGAAAAAGTCGTGGTAGTGCCCGCCGGTTTCGACTGGAGCGATATCGGTTCATGGGGTGCAGTGGCCGCGCTGGTGCCGGCGGATGCCGACAACAACCGCGCCAGCGGTGAAGCGATTTTCATCGACAGCCACGACAATTTCGTCCAGAGCGAAGGCCGCCTGGTCGCCGCTGTCGGTGTCGATAACCTGATCATCGTCGACACCGCCGACGCCGTGCTGGTGGCCCACGCCGACCGCGCACAGGATGTGCGGCGGGTGGCCAAACAGCTCAAGGACAAATCCCACGAAGCCTATCGCCTGCATCGTACGGTCAGCCGCCCATGGGGCACCTACACCGTGCTGGAGGAAGGTCCGCGCTTCAAGATCAAGCGCATCGTGGTCAAGCCCGGCGGCAAGTTGTCCCTGCAGATGCACCATCACCGCAACGAACACTGGGTGGTGGTCGAAGGCATGGCCAAGGTCACCAACAACGGCACCGGCACGCATCTGGTGGCCAAGAACGAATCGACGTTCATTGCCGCCGGACACCGGCATCGCCTGGAAAATCCCGGCGTCATCGATCTGGTGATCATCGAAGTGCAGAGTGGCGAATACCTGGGTGAAGACGACATCGTGCGCTTCGAAGACGATTACGGCAGGACGGCCTGAATGCTGCTTTCCTTGTACCGCTCGCTGCGCAGCTACCGTGGATTCATCCTCGGTAGCGTCAAGCGGGAGTTTCAGGCGCGTTATCGCAACTCGTTGTTCGGTGCGCTGTGGACCGTGCTCAATCCGTTGTCGATGATCGTCGTGTACACGGTGATCTTTTCCCAGATCATGCGCGCACGCCTGCCAGGTGTGGATGACGGTCTGGCCTACAGCGTGTACCTGTGTGCGGGCCTGCTGACCTGGGGGCTGTTTGCGGAAATCACCTCGCGCAGCCAGAGCATGTTTCTGGAAAACGCCAACCTGCTGAAGAAAATCAGCTTCCCGCGTATCTGCCTGCCGGTGATTGCGTTGTTCAATGCCGGGATCAACTTCGCGATCATCCTCGCGCTGTTTTTCGGTTTTCTGCTGATCAGCGGGCGTATGCCCGGCATGGCGTTGCTGGCGCTGATACCACTGCTGATCGTGCAAGTGATCTTTGCCGCCGGACTGGGGATGATCCTCGGCATCCTCAACGTGTTCTTCCGCGATGTCGGGCAGATGTTCGGTATCTGCCTGCAATTCTGGTTCTGGCTGACACCGATCGTGTACCCGCTGTCGATTCTGCCGCCAGGCATCCAGCACCTGATCAGCCTCAACCCGATGACGGCGCTGATGACCAGTTACCAGAACGTGTTCCTCTATAACCAGTGGCCGAACTGGCCGTCGCTGATGCCGCTGCTGATCATCGGCCTGCTGTTCTGCGCCATGGCGCTGCGCCTGTTCCGCCAACGTATCGGTGAAATGGTGGACGAACTCTGATGGGGAACATACGTGTCAGTGGCCTGGCCAAGGCCTACAAGCAGTACCCCAATCGCTGGAGCCGCCTGCTCGAATGGATGATGCCGTTTTCCCGGCCCAGGCATCACTTGCACTGGGTCTTGCAGGACATCGATTTCGAGATTCAAGCGGGCGAAGCCGTGGGCATCGTCGGCGTCAACGGCGCGGGCAAAAGCACGTTGCTGAAGATGATCACCGGCACCACCCAACCGACTCGCGGCCAGATTCAACTGCAAGGTCGAGTCGCTGCCCTGCTGGAACTGGGCATGGGCTTTCATCCTGACTTTACCGGTCGCCAGAACGCGTTCATGGCCGGCCAGTTATTGGGCATGCAGGTAGAAGAGATCGAGGCGCTGATGCCGCAGATCGAAAGTTTTGCCGAGATCGGCGAGGCTATTGATCAGCCGGTGCGCACCTATTCCAGTGGCATGCAGATGCGCCTGGCGTTCAGTGTCGCCACCGCGCGCCGCCCGGATATCCTGATCGTCGACGAAGCGTTGTCGGTGGGCGATGCCTATTTCCAGCACAAAAGCTTCGAACGCATCCGCAGCTTCCGCAAGGCCGGCACCACCCTGCTGATCGTCTCCCACGACCGCTCGGCCATCCAGTCGATCTGCGACACCGCGATCCTGCTGGAAAACGGGCGTCTGGCGATGCGCGGCAAACCCGAAGAAGTCATGGACTACTACAACGCCATGCTCGCCCAGCGCGAAGGCCAGATCGTGCGTCAGGAGATGCTGGCCAATGGGCAGGTACAAACCATTTCCGGCACCGGGGAAGCGGGGATCGTCAGTGTCCGCCTGCTCGATGCCCAGGGCCGCAGCCTCGAAGTCGCGGAAGTCGGCCAGCCTGTGGTGCTGGAAGTACAGACCGAAGTGCGCAAAGACATCGAACGGCTGATTCTCGGCTTCATGATCAAGGATCGTCTGGGTCAGGCGATTTACGGCATCAATACCCATCGCCTCGATAAACCGGTCATCGATCTGAGTGCCGGCGAGCGCGTGACCTTCCGCTTCGCTTTTGACATGCGCCTGGGCAAGGGCAGTTATTCGGTCGCACTGAGCCTGTCGCGTCTGGATTCGCATCTGGATCGCAACTTCGAATGGCGCGACTTCGGTTTGATCTTCCACGTCATCAACAACCGCCAGGAAGACTTTGTCGGCTGCGCCTGGCTGCAAGCGCAAACTGAAATCAGCCGTTCCGGGGAACACCTCGCGCCCCTGCCCGACAGAGAGATCTCGAAATGACGCGACTGTTGGTGGAATGCACTTACGTCTTTGAACACCCCAGCGCCAATTCGGGTATCCAGCGTGTGGTGCGCAACGTCATCCAGCAACTGCCCGCAGCCGACGAGCACCTTGAATGCATTCCGGTGGTGATGATCGACGGTGGCCTGTATCAGGTTAAGAGTCTGGCCCCGCTGAAATCGCTGAAGCTCGATCTGATCGGTCTGCGGGTGAAACTCGAACAGTGGGCCAATGCCTTCTGGTTGCGCCACCGAGCCTTGGAGCGGCGGCGCCCGTTCACTCAGTCGCACTTCGCTCGTCGCGTGTTGTACGTCGGTTGCCGGCTCACCGCGTTCGCCTGTTTCAGCCTGCCGATGCGCCTGCTAGGGCGAGCACTCAAGGGCAAACAGATCCCCGAGCGCTGCGTGCCGTTGCAGCATCGGGCCGGTGATCAACTGGTGCTGCTCGACTCGTCCTGGCACGCCAACTTTTTCCCTTTGGCCGAGCAACTCAAGCGTGAAGGGGTCGGTATCGTTTCGGTGATCTACGACTTGATCCCGCTGACCCATCCGCAGTTCTGCGATGCCGGATTGGTCAAGGTATTCAACGACTGGTTCGACTGGATCGCCCGCACGGCCGATGGCTACGTGGCGATCTCGACCACTATCCGCGATCAAGTGCGCGAGGAAATGCTGCGGCGCATCGGCCCGCAACAGGTCGCGCAACGCTGGTTCGATCACTTCCACCTCGGTTCAGAGCTGGATCTGAGCGACCCCGACGCCGAGGTCGATCGCGGCTTGTTGCGTCTGTTCAAAACGGCGGATCCGGTATTCCTCATGGTCAGCACCATCGAGCCGCGCAAGAATCATGCTTATCTGCTGGATGCGTTCGAGCGCGCCTGGGCTGCGGGGTCGAAAGCGCGGTTATGCATCGTCGGCAAGATCGGCTGGAAGTGCGAGGCGTTGATCGAGCGCATCCGCCAGCATCCCGAATTGAACCGGCGCTTGTTCATGTACAACTCGCTGTCGGACAGAAGCCTCGAACACGCTTACTCCCACGCGACGGCGCTGGTGTTCCCGTCCCACGTCGAAGGTTTCGGCCTGCCGCTGGTGGAAGCGATGCAGCGCGGCTTGCCGGCGATGGGCAGTGACATTCCGGTGTTCCGCGAAATCGGCGGCGACTACATGGCCTACTTCGATTTGGCCAACCCGCAGAGCCTGACCGATCTGGTCACCGGCATGGAACGCAGCGAGGTATTTCCTGCCCCTCTCAGCCTGGACCAATGGCGCTGGTTGAGCTGGCGCGAAGCGAGTGCGCAGCTGGTCGAGCGCATCGAGCGCAATGTGAACCCCGCAGCGGTCGGCCCGCAGAGTCAGCATGCGCATTGCTCTTAACGCGCGGATTCTCCAGGCGCCGCGCACTGGCATCGGCCACTACGTCGCTGAGCTGGTCAACGCCCTGCACAACGAACCTGATGTTGAAGTAAATCTGTTTCACGGCTGGGGCTGGAGTTCGGCGTTGCCAGAAGCGGCCATGCCCGGTTATTCGCGTTTGACGCCACTGCTGCGGCAGATTCCCGGGGCTTACCAGGCACGCCGTTGGCTGGAACAGAAACGCTTCGATCAGGGCCGCGCGCGGGGCATCGATCTGTATCACGAGCCGAGCCTGTGGCCGCTGGCCTTTGACGGCCCGACCGTGATCACCCTGCACGATCTGACCCACCTGCATTTTCCCGAGACTCAGCCACCGGCACGGCTCAAGGAAATCGAGCGGCGATTGGCCGTCGGGGTACAGCAGGCGCGTCTGATCCTGACGGACTCGCAGGCGATTGCCGACGAAGCTCAAGCACATTTCGGGCTGCCCGCCGAGCGCTTCGTCGTGGCGCCATTGGGTGTCGCCGAACGGTTTCGTCCGCGCAAAACCCACACCATCGATGAGGTGCTCAAGGCCCACGCAGTGACGGCGCGGGAATATTTCCTGTGTGTCGGTACGCTGGAGCCGCGCAAGAACCTGAGTCTGGCCTTGCGCGCCCATGCCTTGCTGCCGGAAGCCGTGCGCGAGCGCTTTCCGTTGCTGATCGTCGGCATGGCCGGTTGGCAGCGTGAGCAGTTCAGTGAACCGTTGCGCCAGGCACTGGCCAGCGGCCATGTGTGCCTGCTCGGTTATCTGCCCGACGAGCATGTGGCGCAATTGCTCGCTGGCGCCCGGGCACTGATTTTTCCTTCGCTGTACGAAGGCTTCGGCCTGCCGGTACTGGAGGCGATGGCCAGCGGCACACCGGTAGTGACCACACGCTCTTCGGCCATGCCGGAAGTGGCGGGGGCCGCTGGCAACTATATTGACGCTGACGATGCGCACGGCTTGCGCGATGTGATGACTCGCCTGATCGACGATCAGACGCACTGGCAGGCATGCCGCGAAGCCGGATTGCAGCAGGCACGATTTTTTTCCTGGAAGCGTTGTGCACAGGCCACGGCCGGTGCCTACCGACAGGCCATGGGAGGTTGAATGCGCGTTCTTCATTTTTTCAAGACGTACCTGCCTGATTCGGTCGGCGGCATCGAACAAGTGATCTTCCAACTGTGCGAAAGCGGCGCCCAGCACGGCATCGACGGTCAGGTGCTGACCCTCAGCGCCGACCCGACGCCCGCCGTCGTGCAACTGGGGCAACACGAAGTGCACCGGGCGAAACTCGACATCCAGTTCGCCTCCACCGGATTTTCCTGGAGCGTGTTCAAACAGTTTCGCGAGTTGGCCGCTGCAGCCGATGTGGTCAATTACCACTTCCCTTGGCCGTTCATGGATCTGGTGCATTTCGCCAGTGGCATGAACAAGCCAAGCGTGGTGACCTACCACTCCGACATCATTCGCCAGAAACACCTGCTCAAACTCTATCGGCCGCTGATGAATCGCTTTCTCGCCAGCGCCGACCGCATCGTCGCCGCCTCACCCAATTACCTGCACACCAGCGATGTATTGCAGCAATTCCAGAACAAGACCCGGGTCATTCCCTACGGCTTGAACAAATCAGGTTATCCACAGGCGGACACCGAGCGGATGAACCGCTGGCGCCAGCAGCTTGGGGATAAGTTTTTCCTGTTTGTCGGGGTGATGCGCTACTACAAAGGCCTGCACATCCTGCTCGACGCACTGAAGGATGTTGATTACCCGGTGGTCATCGTCGGCGCCGGTCCGCTCGAACGGGAACTGCATGCCCAGGCTTCGGCGCTGGGGCTGCGCAATATTCATTTCCTCGGACGTTTGGGCGATGAAGACAAAGTGGCGCTGCTGCAACTGAGCTACGCCATTGTGTTCCCGTCCCACCTGCGTTCCGAAGCGTTCGGCATCTCCCTGCTTGAAGGCGCGATGTACGGCAAACCGATGATCTCCAGCGAAATCGGCACCGGCACCAGCTACATCAATATCCACAACGAAACCGGGCTGGTGGTGCCACCGAGTAATCCACAGGCGTTCCGCGAAGCCATGCGCACCTTGTGGGAAAACCCGCTGCGCGCGGCAGAGATGGGGGTGAAGGCCGAGGCGCGCTATCGGCAGTTATTCACAGCCGATGAAATGGGCCGCAAGTGGACGGAGTTGTACCAGGAGTTGCTGGAGGAAAAATCCCTCTCCTACGCCTGATGCCTGTCCACCACTGTCCCTGTGGGAGCGGGCTTGCCCGCGATTGCAGTATGTCGGCCGAGATAGATGTTGAATTTACCGACGCCAACGCGGACAAGCCCGCTCCCACAGGGTTTTGGTGCCGAATGGAGATCGGCATTCATAGGTCCAGCACCAGAGGTTGGTCGCTTTGGGCTGGCACCGCACAGCAAATCAGCACATGCCCGGCTTCCGGCACCTCGGCCGGCACCTGTGGATAGTTCACCGCACCGCTGACCAGACGGGTCTTGCAGGTTCCGCAGGAACCACCCCGGCAACTGAACTCCGGGCGCAAGCCGCGACTTTCCGCCAACTCCAGCAGACTGCCGCCGTCCGGTTGCCAACGCGCCTCTTTCGCCGAGCGTTCGAAGACCACCGGCACAGACGTGATAGCAGCGGGCGGCTGTTCGATCACAGTCGCGTCCGGGTCGGGCCGACGCTTGAGTGTCGACGGGCCAAAAGTTTCCGCGTGGATCTGCCGATCGCTGACGTCCAGCTCGCGCAAGCTGTCGTAAAGCCCTTGGGTAAAACCGCCGGGGCCGCAGAGGACGAAATCGATCTGATCGTAATCCTCAACCTCCAGCAGATTCCTCAACAGGTCGGCGTCGATGCGCCCCTGCCGATCAAAATCCTCGCCTTGGTGTGCATCCACTTCCGGCTGACTCAGCAGACGCAAGACCCGCACGGCATCACCCGCCTCCTCCAGCAAACGATCCAGCTCTTGGCGAAACGGTTGCTCGGCGAGGCTGCGTGAACTCTGAACCAGCCACGTCGGACGAATCCGTCGAGTGCGCAGGCCTTGATACACCACCTCGCGCAACATCGACAGCAACGGTGTGATGCCGACCCCGGCGGCCAGCAGCACCAACGGCCGGCGCTCCAGTGGCGCCACGGTGAAATGCCCCTGCGGCGCTCGTGCTTCGAGGACATCGCCGACACGAATCTGCTCATGCAAGTGCGTGGAAATCCGCCCTTCGCGCTTCACGCTGATGCGGTAAAAACCGTCCGACGGCGCACTCGACAGACTGTAGGTGCGAATGTGCACCTCGCCATCGAGGGTGAAACGCAGGGGCAAGTGCTGGCCAGCCTGAAACACCGGTAAACCGGCGCCATCGTCCGGCTCCAGATAGATCGAACGGATGTGGCGACTTTCCATGTCGATCTTCGCCACCCGCAATGGCCGCCAGCGATTGCCCAACGCCTGTGCCTGCAAACGTGCATCGGCCTCGGCCCAGTTGCCGGTCAACAGACTGGTCGGCGACATGCCGTCGAAGCGCCAGCGCAAGGCGAGTGCTGCCGGGCGGCGCACCAGTTTTTCCACCTCGAATGTCCACAACCGTTCCGCGCCCTGAAACGCCTCGATCTGCGGCCCTTCCAGAATAATCTCGGTACGCCCGCTGAGTTGCAGCAGATCGCCTGTGGAAAAGTCGATGAACAGCAGGCCGGCCTTGGGGTTGAGCAGCAGATTGCCGAGGGTGTTGAAGTGCAGGTTGCCGGCAAAATCCGGAATGGTCAGACGATTGCCCTCCACCCGGACAAAACCGGGCTGACCGCCCCGATGGGAAACATCCACCGAACGCTGGCCTTCGACATCCACGTAACTGGCTACGAAGAACGTGTCGGCGCCTGCAATCAGGGCTGTGGCCGCGTCGTCGAGCCTGTCGAGATGCTGAGATGGACGCGTCTGCGGATCGCTGAGCGGTACCCGCTGAAACTGCCGAAGCTGAATGTACTGCGGACAGTTGCCGAACGCCTGATCGACGCTCAGGGTGAAACCGCCGCCATTCAAATCGCCGACGTGCCCGTTGAGGCGATTGCGCCGACGGGTGTGCAGTTCGATGCCGAGCAGACCGATAGGCTCGCCGTTGCGCAACAGCGCCGGATCATCGGCAGCGGGGAGCGTGGCGAAGTGCAAATGCTCAGGGTCCGGTGAATGGGCAAACCCCGGCGCACCTTCGAGCACGCTGGCCCACGGACGACCTTCCGCATCGACTGCGCCGTAGAGCATGAACGGCAATTGCTGATAGAACTCGCGGTGCTGGTCCGGCATCCAGGTGCGAATCACCTTACGACCGAATTCCTCCATGCGTTCCGCAACGCCGACATGTGCTTGCAGTTGTTGCTCGCCAGCGTGCCACGGTGAACGTTCCATCACGACCTCTCCCCTGCGCCGTCGGCACAGTGTGGAATGCGGGAATCAGACTGCGGTTTGCAAACCCGCGACGGTGCGCGGCATGCCGACAAAATTCGGCAAGGCTTCAACCCGGGCAAGCCAGGCACGCACGTTCGCGTAGTCATCCAGCGAAACGTTGCCTTCCGGCGCGTGGGCGATGTAGCTGTAGGCGGAAACGTCGGCGATGGTCGGTTCGTCGCCGGCCAGATACCGGGTTGTGCTTAACTCGGCGTCCATTACCTTGAGCAGGTTGTGCGCACGAGTGATCGCCTCTTGCGCGTTCAGTTGTGCACCAAACACCGTGACCAATCGCGCAGCGGCTGGCCCGAAAGCGATCGGTCCGGCGGCGGCCGACAACCAGCGCTGTACCCGTGCGGCACCGACCGGATCAGTTGGCAGCCAACGACCGTGGCCATATTTCTGCGCCAGATACACCAGAATCGCGTTGGAGTCGGCGAGCACCACGCCATTGTCATCAATGGCTGGCACCTGGCCGAAACTGTTGATTGCGAGGTAAGCGGGCTGTTTGTGCTCGCCTTTGGCCAGATCGACGAAGATCAGCTCGGTCGGCAGTTGCAGCAGGGACAACATCAGCTCGACACGGTGGGCGTGGCCGGAACGTGGAAAGTTGTAGAGTTTGATCGCTTGCATGGTCGACTCCGCTGAACAGGGGCGCCGCTGCGAGGATGAGAGCGCCAATGAGGGCCATCTTCCTCTGTTCGCCAAAACAACAGAATCACCATCAAGCGCAATCAATTATTTCAGTGGGTGCAATAACGAAGCATTTTTCAAAGCAGGATGTTCGCGCAACGCGTTGACCGTGAAATCGACAAAACTGCGGATTCGCGCCGGGGCCTTGCGCCCGCCCTGATAGACGACATGAATCGGCAACGGCGGCAGTTCGAATTCTGCGAGGACGATTTCCAGCTCACCGGCAGCCACCTGGCTCGCCACTTGATAGGACAACACCCGGGTCAAACCCAAGCCCATGCAAGCAGCCGTGATCGCAGCCTGATTGGCGGTCACGATCAAACGCGGTTCAGGACGCACACCGAGCGGCTCGCCACCGTCGAGAAACGGCCAACTGCGTTGTTGACCAATCGCCGAAGTCGCCACCACTGGCGCTCCTGCCAACGAGAGGGGATGAACCGGCCGACCACGCTCGGCAAAGTATTTCGGCGAGCCGCAAATGACCCGGCGCACCTCACCCACACGAATCGCGTGCTGATTGCTGTCCGGCAGATCACCGATGCGCACCGCGACATCGATGCCCTCCTCGACCATGTTGACGATCCGATCCACCAGTACGGCGTTGATCGTGACATCCGGATACTGCGCGAGATAATTCGCCATCACCGGCGTCACAAACAAATCACCGAACAACACCGGCGCCGTGACCGTCAATTGCCCCCGCGGCTCGGCATGACTGCCCGCCGCCGAATCCTCGGCCTCCTGCACCTCGGCAAGAATTCGGCGACAGTCTTCCAGATAACGCTGACCGGCTTCGGTGAGGTGCACGCTGCGCGTGGTCCGCACCAGCAAATGCGTGCCGATCCGCTGCTCCAGCGCCGCCACCGCCCGAGTGACACTGGCCGCCGACAAACCGAGGCGCCGCGCTGCTGCGGAGAAACCTTGCTCCTGAGCAACGGCGGCGAAGATCTGCATTTCCTGGAAGCGGTCCATGGAGGCCCTCGAGTCAGATACAAAAATCGCAGCCGAAGCTGCGATTATTTTGTGCTGATCCTACGGAATAAAGTCTGTCGGATCGAGCCCAGCAATTACTGGGGATAGCCAACGTGCTAACCAGAAATAAAGTCTGTCGCAACCCGCATTTTTTGACACCTTGCCGTGTGACCTACTAAATAAAGTCTGTCGGAAACCGGCGTCAAAGCAATCCAAAGCACCAAGGACCGCGCTATCAAACGCTGAAAGTATCGATTTAGAAACCTCGCAGCGACTATCTGCCCCTGGGTACTAGAGCGCGCGGCGAGGGATGAAATAGTCAAAGAGACCGATGGTCATTAACCAGACATGGGGTTGATCTGTCGACCGGAATGCCACTTTGGAAAAGGATCATTGTTTGCATGGACAGATTCTCCGGCCAGGGGAAGGGTCTTAGTCGGAGTTAACTAGTGAATGCCCTGACTTTTTATTTCGTCGCATTGCTCATCAAGTAGACGTATCCAGACAAAAAATAGTCTCGTTGCCGTTTTATTATCAGTGCTCCCCCCTTTAAGCCCTTAGTTCCCATGCATTACTGGCCTCAACATGCGTGCACTAGTGAAGGCGCTGGCGAGCTGTCCAGGCCGCAACATGTTAGGGTGATTTTGCCGGATGACAAACTCTCACCCTGGCAGGTACGCTCCGTGCTCTACCCTAGGACAACTGGTATCGCCCATGCAGAACAAGCAGGCTCTCCAGTCGAAGCTGGAGCGCTTATTCATGCCAGACACCACTCTTTCTGATCAACAACTCATCGACACCTTCCTTCCCTATATCTTAGAAAACGAAGCCAAAGGCGTACTTCAGGATCTGCTCATCCAGACCACTCTAGCCATGCAATCAGGATCAAGTGTGGCGGCAGGGGTGTTTATGCTCAACGATGACGACGCAAAGGCGCTCATGGCTTGCGCATGAATGACCTAATCCAGCTTGGAAAAATGCGCCCCCCCGTGCGATGCATGAATTGCTGATCAACACAGGCTTAAGCAAGCTGCCAAACGTAACACTCGTGCCAATGAGAGGTTGAATAAACCTAATGAAATACATCCTGTTTTTCGTCGCTGTCGCATCGACTTTGTGGCAGCTGAGTTTTCAATATCACTCCTGGTGGAATTTTTTTCTGTTGTCCGCGATATCCGTCTCGTGGATCCTCGGCACGGTATACACCTATGACTGCATTCAAGCTTTGACTGGACGAAGCTCCCCTTATTACAGGGAGTTTTATGGCGAACTGAATAAAGACTTCTGTATAGCACTGCTTGGCGGCTTATCACTTACATTCATTATTAACATTTCTTCAGCGGACTACAGCCTGTCAAGTATTGACATAGCTTTTGCTGGCTTCCCATTTTTATTGTTAAGTGTGTACGACAGTTTTGCGTTGAAAAAACGAAAAATTGTCGGCGTCCGACTTCCTAAGACCATGACACGGTCCTTGATTGGGCTTCAGTTTTCCATCATAGGCGTATTTAACTATTATCTGATACAGATTAACTCCGGCGCATACGCGCCTGCGGAATCCCTGTGGATTCAGATAACGCTTTTATTGACCGCCCTGTGTCTTTTTGTGTTTTCACATCAGATGATTTTCATTCTTAAAAAACAGAGAATGGAGATATCTCCTATAATACTTGAACTACTTGAAAGCATTAAAATGAGTAAAGGCGTTTATAGGCAGGCTGGCGAAGTGGCAGAGCAGTGGAATAAAATTGTATTTTATAAAAAGCTAGAACGACGTAAGAAAAAAACTAAGAAGCACAAGCGCTGAAACATGCGGTTCGGGCTGCTGTAAAACCCCCAAGCAATGGCCATAGCCACTGGCATGTTTCTAACGGTTACTGGCCACCACTTAGTCAAAACTACATCAACCACTCCATCCGCACACCCCGCATGGAAAGGGACAATTTTGTCCAAGATGAGACATCTACACCCCCACAGCAGTCGAAACACAAATAAAAAAACTATAAAAATCATATATTTAAAAAAAATTCACTTCAGGCATACCCATTGCAATGGACCCTGCAAACAAACACCCAACGGAACTGACCTGATGGCCATGCTCTACTATCAAAACCTCGAACCACACCGTCCCGACATCTTGATGAGAAGGGTTTTCCACAGCCTTAGAGACTTCAGTGACTTCCTGCAGCACACCGAGAAATACCTCACAAGTGATCACGCAATCAAACGGCTCGGCTGGATACAAGCACCATCTACCAAAGGCGAAGAAGAATCTCCGGGCTCATGGATCTGCCTGGAATCCCCAAACGACCGCCCCAACGAAGCGGACGTAACATTCCGGGAGTTTCTGGACGAAAGCGCGCGGGAGGTATACGAATACGACGTGTCTCAAAGCCACCGGGGCGATTACAACTTCAGTCGACTGCAGCCCATACGCATCCTTGATCGGGATCCAACCGGCCAGCGCCTTCTCCTGGAACGTGTCCCCACCAAAAGCCAATTGCTGCTGCGTCCTAATACCCACACGCTCAGACGTCAGATGGAAGCAATCGCCTGCCTGCAAGACACGCCTTCGATAAGCCACCGGCCGTTGCTGCGCCTGCTCGAGGCCAATGATCACGCGCGATGGCCAGACTTTTCAGCGCCAACTCTGGAGAGCGACGAATGGAAATTGCTGACCGACCTAGATCGCCCCGGGACCGATGAGCAACGTCGCTTCGTTGAAAAGGCCCTCAACACGCCGGACTTTATGCTGTTGGAAGGTCCGCCAGGTTCGGGAAAAACCACGGCGATCTGTGAGCTGATCCTGCAAATGGCTAAGCAAGGCAAACGCGTACTGCTGTGTGCCTCGACTCACGTGGCTGTGGATAACGTGCTGGAAAAACTCATGGATGTTCGTAATAGGCATCGCAATGAAATCATTCCAGTGCGCATCGGCGAGAAACGCAAAGTTTCCGAGAAGGCACGCAAATGGCAGCTTGAGACGTTCCGGGAAACCGAGCGCAAGCGCCTGCAAACGGCCTTGCTTAATCAGCCAGAACGGAGTGAGGCTCAACAAACATTGCTCGACACCTTACGCCACGACGAGGATTTCATCACAGACCTGGTGCTCAATACCGCCAACCTTATTTGCGGTACGACCACAGGCATCCTGCAGCATCCCGAACTGAAGAAAAGGCGCAGTAATCAACCACTGTACGACATGCTGATTCTTGATGAAGCGTCGAAGACAACATTCCACGAATTTCTCGTGCCAGCAGTACTAGCGAAGCGTTGGGTTGTGGTCGGCGATGTACGCCAACTGTCGCCTTATGTGGATGAAGAGGCCATGGCGGCAAATCTGGATGCTTGCTTGCCGCAGGCGAATCTACGCAATGCTTGCGTCGATATATTCATGGCGAAAAAGGGCCGTCGCAGTGCGGTGATTGCCAGCGATGAAAAGGGTACGCGGCAAGCTTACGAGGCCCAAGCGCTGGCACACGGTATTCGGCTCGCCCACACTGAATACACCACATCATTATGGGACGCCACAGTTGTGCTGGGCACACGCGAAGCCCTCAGCACCAGGCTGGATGAGCTCCCTCTGGACATCGCCACGGTCCGTGGCCAGGTGCCGGAAACACTCGAGCGCCGTGCCGCAGCCATCCGTCAGCGCAGTCCGCAACTCAGAACAGCCGATGCTACGCCTGATTGGAGCAGCGAGCTCGCCTGGCGTATCAATGCCCACTACGAGCAGCGACACGGCAGCAACCATGCAGGCTCCGAACAGGCGCGCAAACAAGCAGAGATCGATCAACTGATTCCTGTCGAGGGAGCATGCGTCAACCCTGAGGGCGTTACGAAGAAGGTTGATCGGGTGCGTAAAGTCGCCTTGCCTTCTATCCTTGAATCCATCCAAGAAGGGTTCGGCCGCAGTGCCCGGGAAAAGACCGGCAATGCCCTAAGTGATGGCTTACCTCCCCAAGTCCTTGCGATGCGCCATGTGAAGTTGAGCAACCAGCACCGCATGCATCCGGATATCGCAGCTTTTTCTCACACACATATTTATAACGGCGAAGCACTATTCACTTCTGAGCGGATGGTTGCAGAGCGCAGTTGGACTTACGACAGGCAGCCTGCATCTTGGCGCCATGTAAAAACACGGTTTGATTCGCGCACCAACACCAACGTGGCTGAAGTAGATGAGGTCATCGCAGAGGTCAAGCGGTTCGCACGCTGGGCAAGCAAGAATCGTCGGGAAGATGGCCACCCCTGGGAGGTCGCCGTGCTTACTTACTACCGCGGCCAGGAGTGGGCGCTGCGTAAAGCTCTGCGCAAAATGTTCAAGAGCCCTTATGCACACGGCACGTTCAACGAAGGGCCGGTGAAACATCCCTATCTCACGCTGGAACTGTGCACGGTCGACCGCTTCCAAGGACACGAAGCCGATCTGGTGCTGTTGTCGCTGACGCGCGATCACCTGACCGCATTCTTGCAGAGCCCCAATCGGCTCAACGTAGCGCTGACACGGGCGCGTTACTGCCGGATCATCGTAGGTGACCGCCACCGTCTGGGCAGATCCAAAGACAGCTTGTTCGGCCGACTGGCCGCTGAAGAAAACTGGGGGGTATCGCTGTATGAAAATGACTGAAACCGAACGCGGCGGTATCGTCCTAACTCGCGAAATTACTACCTATTGCTGGCACGTCCTCGGTGAGGTTGCTCGAGCCACTCGGCGCCCTGAGTTGTTGCCTGTTTTGCAGCGCGCGGGAATGAAGGAGACCGTCGATGCTCAAGACATCGCGGTTCACCTGCTGCTTGAGGACTCCCGCCATGCGGCTGCCGCGCGCCTGCTGGAAATAGCCTGCGGGCTAGGGCTTCTCGAGTCGGTATCCTCACCTGGCGGATCGCGCTCCTCTCGCAAGGCCTATGGCCTAACCGACCTCGGTCATGAAGCCCTGCAACGCAAGGAAGTTTTCGTGCCTGAATATGGTAGTTGGCGGCTGTGGGCCAGCAATGACCCATTGCTAGACTGCCCGATACTGCTGATAGAGCCCAACAATGAGCCACAGGCCAAGCAAGAAGCTCGATCAGATTCACCGCCCACTATAGAGAAAATTCCCTCGTGGCTGCAAAAAGCTTTGGGCAAAACCATCACGCCGCATGGCAACAAGGTGGCGCTGCGAATTGATCATCTCGAGAAAAACCTACAACCGCAGGACACGCAAGCGACCCTAAGGAGCACGTGGAATGTAGACACCGCCCGCCTGGACTTAAAGGGCAAGCTGGGTGACAACCTCTTCGACGCACCCTGCATGCCGCCTGAGATGACGGCACACCAAGTATGGCAAGGTTTACTTGAGTCATCTGGGTTGCTTGATGACTGGGACGACGAAACCCGTGCATTAAAAAAATCCTTCGCCGCCAGCAGTCCCGCCGAGCGCAACAGCCTGCGCGCGGATCTGCAACTGTTTGCACCGCAGCTGCAACGCTTTGGTCGCTTCGACGATGTACGCGTAAGTCAAGTGGCGTTGATGCCTGCCTCGCTTGAAGATGCCCGGCATTGGGCGCAGTGGCGCTTAGTCGAACGCATCAATAGCTACGCCAGCTCACCAAAGTTTGCCGCATGGGCGGAGGATGCTTACGCACCGTTCCACAAATTCGACTTGAGCATGCCAATGCGCAAAGACCTCGCCGAACACACTTGGCAGCAGCGGGAAACAAGCCGTGCCATCACTTGGCACTTGGTTGCCGCTGAAGACTGGGGACTATAATGACGACACAAACAAACAACCCTTGGGCTCGCGCCCACTCTGAGGTACTCGACCAACGTACCTTACCAATGCCAGCAGCGTGGCAAAGGACCAAAGCACCTCACAAACCCGCATCAGAAATCGGCGAATCAATCCATCTCTCCGGTATCGACGGTGCGTTGCGTGAAGAGCTGATTGACCTGCTGAACCAAGCTACAAAAATGGCTGTGGTCTGCAGTTTTCTAATCGCAGACTCAAAGTTGGAAGCAGCAATCAAAGCCACGGCCGACCGAGGTGTCAGGGTATATGTGATGCTAGCCTCAGAAGCCCGACTGGGCCGAGAGCCCGCCCAAGGTGAGTTCGACAGGATCACGCATGAGCATCACAAGACGATGCTCAAAACCTTGGGCAAATCCGTGCTGTTCCGCACCGCTGAACATTTCCACGCTAAGACGGTTCTGATCGATCCGTACACTCAGCCAGCGGGCATCCTGCTCACGGCCAACCTCACGAAGGAAGCGCTGACGCGTAACGAAGAACTCGCTGTTCGCTTGAGCCCCGCGCAGGTCAAAGGAATTGCCGGCTATCTTCGCTGGGCCATGTGGCAAACCGCACAACATGAGTTGCTGGATGGCCGCGACTTCAAAGCCGCCAATGCCGTAGCTAATGTGGCGCATCCGGCAGCCAGTGCAGACATCTGCGCCACCACGCATGAACATCAAGGTATCTCCGAATGGTTACTGCAAGCGGTGCAGCGGGCAACGTCGCATATCATCGTCAGCAGCTTTGGCTGGGATAAACAGCATCCCGTTGTTCAAGCGCTTTGCCGCCGCGCCCGTGAAGGTCTCAAGGTGACGGTGTTGGCCCGAATCCGCCCGGCTGCCATGCCCGCATTGCTTACGTTGGCGGAGAGTGGTGCATATGTTTACGGATTCAAATGGCTGCATGCCAAAGCGTTGTGGACAGATTTCGGAGATGCCATGGTGATGTCCGCCAACCTAGAAGCACATGGCCTGAATGGAGGCTTCGAGCTGGGTGCTTTGCTGACGATGCAGCAGGCAAAAGAACTCAAAATCCGCCTTGAACACTGGCAAAACAATGCCGCCTGGCACTTGATACCAAGTCCGGTGCTTGGTGATCTAACTGGTAGCGTGCAGCTTTGGCGCAAAGGCCAACTGGATCAGGTGCAGGTCCTGTCAGAAGCTGAGGTTGATCTGGGCGAGGTGATCGCAGGCTCAGCTCATCAACTTCAAGCGCCACGGCCAGCAGTCTCCGAGCCCGCGCAAAGCAACGACCCGGCCCATCGTTTGATATGCAACTGGTCGGTAGTAGCACCTTCCTGCCATCCAAAAGCGAATGAACAGATGCGCCCTTCTAAAGGGAAGGAAAAGCCTCAGCCCTACTCCCCCACATTGCTCCGGGAGCCGGACGGTCGACTCGCGGTGGCCATCACCGAACTAAGCGAACTGAGCGCCGCGCTAGCGCTGTTGGGCGAAGTTGGCGCCGCAGCCATTGTTATTGATAGGAAGCAACGCAAATGAGTGGGACGCTACTTTGCTGGCATTCTGAACGGCACGGCCTGGAGGTGCTTAAGGGAGCACTCTGCAAGTTTGCTGAGCAAGACATACCGATCAGTCGTGTGATCTACCTGGTACAGGCGCAAAGTTGCCCTAGCGTTCCGCCCCTAATAAGCGATGCGCGGGTGGAGCAGGTCGAGATCAAACTGGACGATCCAACCCAGCATCAGATCATCTATGAAGCGATTCAACAGCAGGTGGTGCCCAAGCTTAAGAGCGTTACCGGCCCCCTGCACATCAATGTCTCACCAGGCACGCCAGCCATGCACAGTGTGTGGGTGGTTCTACATGCTGGCGGCGTCTTCGCACCCGGCACCTGCCTCTGGTCATCACAGCCTAGCCGACTTGATCCTGTTCAGTTCGATGTCACCACCTACTTGGCCGAAGTCCGCCTTCAGCAGCGGCTGGCACCTAGCATGCCCTCTTACGACCCGGAAGCTCGCTCAACAGCGCGCCGTATCGCACTCGACAACCTCTTTCGTTTCGCGCGTGTGGCGGGTGTGCCGCTATTGTTGTTAGGCGAGCGCGGTACAGGGAAAAGCCGCTTGGTTGAAACCCAAGTGGCAACGCTCAAGCAGCGACCGCACAGAGTGGTCACCTTGGCGTGCGGCGGGCTGGAGTCCGCGCTTGCCGAAAGTCTGCTGTTCGGTCATGTAAAAGGCGCCTTCACGGGGGCAGCACAAGCTCGCAAAGGGCTGTTAGCGCAGGCCGATGGCGGGATTCTTTTTCTCGATGAAATTCAAGACCTGCCCCGCTCCGCACAACGCCAACTGGTGCGTGTTTTCCAGGATCGCCAGCGACGCTACCGCCCCATCGGAAGTGATGACGAGATCAGTGTGGATTTCGAACTGGTCTGCGCATCAAACCTGCCAATTGCACAACTGCGCGAGCGGTTGGACGAAGACTTCTATGATCGCCTGAGTCACCTCTGCGTCAGGCTGCCGGCCTTGCGCGATTGCCGTGAAGACCTCCGCCAGGATTGGGAGCAAGTGTGGGTCGATTGCCGGGTGGATCCCAACATGCCCGCGCAAGCACCTTGGTCAGATGCCTTGGCGAGAACTCTGGCAGAGCACCCGCTGCACGGCAACCTGCGTGACCTACAACGGCTGGCAGCACTGTACACGGCATGGTTCGAGCCTGGTGCTGAAATTCGCAGTCTGGAAAAAGCCCTTCAGCAATGGTCCGCCGCAGCCGTCGACTCTCTGGGTGCGGAGCCGCTGAACAGCGGTACTCGTGAAGAGCAGACCAAACACTTTCAGGCGGCGTTGGCGGTTCGGACTAAAAGGCAGTTTGGTACTTGGAAAGAGGCGGCGAAGGTACTGGACTGCGATGCGAAAACTTTGCAGCGCGATGCTGTTTTCATAGGTAGCACACGTTCTGCGTAGCAAGCGTTTTGCTGATCAGGATTTGCAGGAACGGTGCGGGCATCGCCAACGATCTGCTCAGGCGACGCGTCGCTTTACGGAGGCACCCACCAAAAATTTGAGAGCTGGGGCAACCAGACAAGAGCATGACGTACTGCAAGAGAAGCCCTTAGAAGATGAGGACTCACGACCAATGGTCCCATGTGGACACTCGGCTGACGTACGGGGTGCAGCCGCCTCACTTGCGGCTAGAAAGTCTTCATCGGTTCGTCAATGGAACGGATGCGGAAGCAGTCGTCGCAAAGTCGACACGTCCCTGGTCCAGCCGGTGGAACACTCAAGAGGACATAATCGCGGGCTGGCTCGTCTGCACAGACAGTGCACACATCCAAACTTCCGGCTACGCGGATGGCCGCTTCCGTCATTGCGGCCTGCTTTGGGTCCCACTCGCGCAGCGAAGCGAACCATTCCGGCGTGTGCGGACGAAGCAGCGTGCGAGGCTCCGGCTCAAGCAACCCCTTACGCTCAAGCCAAGCAGTTGCCGCCCTAATGCGACGAGCATTTAGCTGTGTCAGAAGCTCGTACAGCTCTATCTTCAGAGCGAAATATTGGCGCGGATGCAATGCGTTCACGGTCACGTAGCCCGCATGGTTCAGGACAAAACGGTTTTGCCCTAACTTCTCGCTTGCAAGCAGCTCTTCACAGTATCGCTGCTTGTACTCCGCCGAGCTTCCAGATCCCTCCATGAAGGCGACGTGATACTGCCAAGCATTCCTTTCAAACTCATCTTTCCACAGTTCAAGATACCTTGAAGCTCTCAGAGCTTGTACTAGGTGATCATCTGCCTCCTGATGGTCTACTAGGTATGCATCAATGTCGTTGAGTGATTCAATCTCAGAGGACAGCTTTCGGGCTTCCCGAAGCAAAGCATTGGTTGAATCCCTCATAGCCTGAACGTGGTCAATATCTTCACGCCAGCGAGCCTCTTCTTCCTTATTGAGATCTCTAAGCACATTAGGAACCTCAAAAAGCGCGGCGCTATTCAGTAACTCCCCTGGATGGCAAAAGTCAGCATCCGACACTAGGTTTGCACCAGCCTTTTGATAAGCCTGCGCGACCAATCTCGAGCAGAACTGCTTCCGACCTGCCACAAAACCAGCCAACACACTCTTGGCGGCGCCGATCTTGGTGTATCGAGTACCAACCGCAGCTCTGGCGAAGGTGATAACAGAGTGCAGTTGGTCAGTAGTCAGGGGCGCAACGGGCCGAAGAACGTATCCAGCGCAGCCTGGCTCAAGCATCAGCCGCTCGAGATTGCGCGCATGAACTCCGTCACCAGTAGAATCGATCACACTCGACCTCCCCACACAAATCATAGCGTGAGAGATGTCCGCGCCGATGGCCTTACAGATCGTTTTGCTCATGGGATCGGGCGTGGTTGTCAATACAATATCGCCCAGCTGGATGAGGTCGGAGACGAACACTCGAGGCCTCAATTCCAATTCATTCATCTCACCTTCCATATTGAATATTGCTCCTGTGTAGGTAATGAGCGATGGATATTGGTGACCGATCCGAGATGTTCAAAACTGAATAGGCATTCAAGCAGGTAGATGTCGAGCTGTCCCGATGATGGTGAGAGATTTCGCTCCTCGCGTCATCGCGACGTACAAATCCTTCGCATCAAGCGAGTCGGCGTCAAGAATGACGGCGTGGTCATACTCAAGGCCTTTAACCAACAACGTAGTGCCAATCAGCTTGCGGTGATTGATCGGCCGACCCGAATGCCTCATCTCACGCTGATAAAGAATGCCAGCCTCCACGAGCGTTGTGGCTTGGCCATCAAGATGAATCTTGAGCACGTTCAAGAAACGATAGAGAAGGTCACGGCCTCCAAGCTATATTCGATTTTCCTGAGCAGGCACTATCAGGCTTATCTGGAGCAGCGAGACATGCTCCTGTCCCAGGCCAAAGACGTACTCGGAAGCCGTGATCTTGCCGCTCAATGGTTTAACAAACCCGCCCGCGGCCTGGATTACCGGCCGCCTTGTAGTGTTGTCACTGACGTTCATGGCTATCGGTTAGTCAGGGACTATCTGGAGCGCATCAAATATGGCGTGTATTGCTGACGCCCGATGCTTTTCGTTATGGGCTTATTCAGGACGCGTCAGTGGCAGAGGGTAGATGAACAGTACGATTGAAGCAGTAGCCGCCCAGGTCGGTGATGCGAAACGAGTCGCTGTTTTCACTGGCGCCGGAACCTACGCCGAAATCGGTATACCTACATTCTGCGATCCGCTGCCCGGAATCTGGGTTGGCCATGATCCGAAGAAGCTTGAGACCGCCAGCGCGTTTCGCGAAGACGTTGTACTGGTCTGAGTCTGGTAGTGGAGCACTGCGCGAGGCAGTGCTGGCTCTGCGTGTCGTGCACGCTGATGAAACACCCGTGCAGATGCTGGCGCCCGGCGAGAGGAAAACGCATCGGGCCTATTTATGGGACTACTGCACCACGCCGTTCTCTGCATTGAGCTCCGTGGTCTACGACTTCAGCCCCAGCCGTGCTGGCGAACATGCACGTAACTTCCTGGGCACATGGTACGGTAAGCTCGTCTGCGATGACTTCGCTGGCTACAAGGCCAGCTTCGAGCAGGGCATCACCGAAATCGGCTGTATGACGCATGCCCGTCGCAAGTTCTTCGACTTGCATGGCGAACAAAAGCCAGTTGGCTGAGCAAGAGCTGCACTCAATCGGCGGCATGTATGAGCTCGAGTGGCAGGCCAAAGATATGATCGATGAAGATCGCTGGCGACTACGCCAGGAAATAGCGGTGCCCATCGCAGGGAAATTGCTTGTATCTTGCTCAAGGGCATCACTACCCCCATGCCGACCTTGAAAGATTTAGATAGACCATCAATTATTCAGTCCCCGAGTGGGTCAATTATTTCCGGCAGCCTGGGTCAAAATCACATCAGTGCCAACATATGTTAGCGCATGGGCAACCAAGCGAACGTAGGACGTTGCCATCCGCTAACATCACAGGAGGCACCTTGGGCTACTAGCGTGCAGGAACCTCTGCCAAGACACCTCATAACTATGGATAACGCTGTTCTTGATATCCGTTAGGGAATGAGTTAGTAATCTTGCTAACTTGCCCATCTGAATATTCGAACAAGACCTGATAGCTGGACCAATTTTCTTGGTCATGCTCTTTCTGTTTGACCTCTATTGACTCTAGCCTGTCGCCTACATATATATAGTCGGAAATGCTTTCGCCAAATTTTCCATAGTTAATATCCTGCTTAATTTTATCGCCTTCATTCAGGCTGAGCATTACATTCCTAATGCTGCCAGCAGCATTGAAATATATGCTCTTAATTTCTCCTTCCTCGTAAAAATAGAACTCTCTATTTATTACGTTTTCTGACTGCCCGTAAATCTCTACAAATACAACCCTATTCTCTCTGTCAAAATAGTAAACATGAGTATTTTTTATGTTTTTTGGCAGAGACTTTAGAACCTTACCAAGCTTAGATCCTGACCTCTGAATTTCAAACGGTCTAAAATTATACAGAGCACCTTTGCTTATGGTATTTCTCACCACACGTAAATTTGCGCTACTTAAATAGGCACTCAGGAAGTGCTCGGCCTTTAATTGAAGCTCGTGGAATTGCTGTTGAAGCTCGTGAGATTTATTCATGAAATAATATTCCTGTTATTTAAAAAGCAAAACTGCCGCTGGAAATTTCGGAAGCAATTTTGCTTAACTCCGCTTCAAAGCTGGGCTTATCAGCAACCCCTTTAAGTCGATCAAAGACATTCTGTTTATATAGCTCTGTATGAATTTTTGAGTGCGCTGGCGCATTAACTCCCGCAGCCTGCCTAACTTTGCTACTCGAGGGTAGAAAAACCCCATTTTCGGCGGAGTTCACATCTATTCCCAATCTATCCATTCTCCTTCGAAGCCATCTCATCCTGACATCTTTTGCATTTGACATGACAACGTGGTGTGCAGAGTTTTTAAAGCTTGGAGTGGATCTTCCTGCGGCTTCCATATTTAAACGCAGCGTCCGTGCATCCATAGAGCAACTCAATCCTAATGGATCAATCCAACCCAACGCATTCGGCGCATATCGATAAAGATTGTCCCCGCCCATCAACCCGATTGGATCTTGCGCGGTGAACCTCCCCACCGCCGGATCGTAGTACCTGAACGTGTTGTAGTACAGTCCGCTTTCCCGGTCGTGGTACTGCCCCTGAAAGCGTAAATTTTGATCAACCAGATTCGGTGACAACGCCTCCAGTCCACCCCACGCCTTGTAATAGGCGCGCCACACCACGTGCCCCTCGGCGTTGGTCATTTCCTGCGGCGTACCGATCTGGTCGGTGTGGAAGTAGTAGTGTCGAGCTTCCTGTTCCGGCAGTTCGGGGTCGCTGTCGATACGGGCCAGCGGTGCATAGCTATCCGGTTCGTAGAGGTACAGGCTATGTAAGTGCGACTGTTGTTCCTGGAGCAGACGCAAGCCTTGCCAGAGGAACTTTGTTTCTTGAGTCTGGCCGTCTTGCGTGACCTGTTTACCTATGCGCCGGCCCAGGGCGTCGTAGTGGTAACGAGCCTCGCTGCTCAAGGTTGTACCCTGCCAGGTTTGCGCGCGGATCAGACGGTTTTCGCTGTCGTAGTGAAAGCGTTGCATGCCTCCGGCCGCACTGCTTTTCTCGCTGAGGTTGCCCCAGGTGTCGTAGCTGAAGCGCAAGTCCTTGAAGGCCACGAGGCGATTGTCCGGCAGACTTTCAAATTGCCAGCGACCGCTGCCACTGAGGTTTCCGGCGGGATCGTAGGAGAAGTCTTCCGTCTGCAACTGCGGATGATCGGGTTGACGACTGCGCAGTTGGCCGCTGGCGTCATAAGTGAAGTTTGTCACCCCACGCTGTTTGTCCGTCACGCGCTGCACTTCGCCCCCCGGACTGTAGTGGTAGCGACGGTGCAGGGCTGTGGCTGGATGCTGCGGATGGCCGAGCAGGTTGTCGGTTTTTTCCTGAAGTTGGCTGAGTTGCTCGTGAGGCAAATGGATAGCTGCCTGCCACAACTTGCGCCCCTTGGTGTCGTAACCGTAGCGACTGGTCAGCAAGCCTTGAGTACGCAGCGTCTCGCGGTGCAAGGCGTCACGCTCGAAGTCGCTGATCAACTGACCGTCAAGGTTGATCTGGTGCAGGTGGCCGCTGCCGTAGTAAAGGTGATTGACCTTACGCCCGTCAGGCAATTCCAAACGGGTGAGATTACCCAGTTCGTCGTAGCTGTAAACGAGATTGCCGGTGCTGCTGTCTTCGCTCAGCAGTTGGCCGGCGGCGTCGTAGCTGAACGTCAGATGGTCACTGCTGATTCCCAGAGCCTTGCCTGCTGCACTGGGCTGACGGTCGACGGCAATCAAGCGATCGACATCGTCGTAGAGGTAGTCCAAACGCGCGTCGTCAGTGATGCGACTGACTAGGCGCCCTGCAGCGTCGTGCTCGAAGTATTGCTGGCGCGAAACCTCGCTGAAGTCCTGCCGGGCCAACTCTTCCAACTGCGTGAGGGTACCGCTGAGGCTATAGCTGAAACGCCGGCGCAGACCATCCACTCGGACTTCTTCTTTCAGACGATCGCTGGCGTCATAGCTGAAGCGATAGGCTACTTTGTTCTCGTTGAGCAAACCGATCAGGCGTTGGCATTGATCGTATTCATAATGAACGTACTGACCGCGTGGGTCTTGGCGTTTGCTGAGCAAGCCACGGGGGGTACGGGTCACGTAGGTGGTGCGATCATCAGCATCCGTGTGGCTGAGCAATTGACCAAGAACGTTGTAGCTATAACTGTCTTGGCTACCATCAGGATGCTCAATACGAGTTACTTCACCGCTGGACTTGCGGGTCAATCGAGTCGTGCGTTCCAGGGCATCCGTAATGCTGACCAGATGCAGCCTTTCATCGTAGGCATAGTGACTGCGATGACCAGAACAATCCTGATACTGCTCAATTTGGCCTAGCCCGTTCCACCACAGGCGGGTGGTATTCCCCTTTGGGTCTGTACAGCTATGGGGCAGGCCATCATTGGTGTTGAAGTACTGGGTGATCTGACCCAGCGGGTCAATACTGTCAAGCAACGTACCGCTGCGGTCGTAGACCCAGCTTTGGCTGCTGCCATCAGGGCGCTGGATACTGGCTATCAGGCTGGTGTTAAGGTGGTAGCTGTAGCAGGTACTGCGACCCAGCGGATCGATCTCCTCGACCAGGCGAGAATAGTCGTCGTAGGCAAATGCCAGTTTGTTGCCATCGGGCAACTCCAGACCAGTCATATTGCCCGAGGCGTCCAGCTCGAAGCCATATTGCTCGCCACCGAAATCACGACTGGCGACTACCCGACGCCCTTCGTTGTAGTGGATCCGGGCGACTCGGTCGAGTACGTCACGGATTTCAGTTTGCCGCTGGGCAAGGTCGTACTGGAAATGGTAACGCTCGCCGTCGCTGGTCCAGTGCTCGACTACACGAGGCTGATGATCGTCGAAGCGTGTTGACCAGCGGTAATTACAAACCAGTCCCAGCGCATTTTCGTGAGCAACCATTAACCCGTGTTCGTAGGCGAAATTACGCACCCGGTCGCCGTTGCGATTGATGACTTTCTGGAGTTGTCCCGCGGCGTCGTAATGGTACTGAACCAGGGTTTCCACTGACCGGTTGTCCACCACCCGTTCAACTCGACTCAGGCGTCGTGCATGGTGGTCGTAACACAAGTGAAGGCGAATGCCGCCGGTAGCACAGACATCGCTCAGACGATCTTGTGTGTCGTAGTGGAACGTGAGGAAGTGACCCAGTGCATTCTCGATGCGGCGCAGCGGCGAGGATTGGCCGCTTTCGGATAACTCACCGAAATAGAAGAAGGTATTGTCGAGCGTCTGGATAAGGTAGTGCCCGCCTTCGGAGCACACCAGAAACATCTGCTCGCTGGCGAGGAAAAAACGCTCCCCCGGCTCAAGAACCGGCAGATTAAGATTCCTCCCCTGGTTGTCGCGCAGGTAAAGCTGGTCATCTTCCAGGCGCAGGCTTTGCTCCCACGGAAGCACCCAGCCACTTCCCAGCAGGCCTTCGTGACTGATGTCACTGGCATAGAAACGCGACCAGACAATGGGCATGAGGCCCGGAAGAGCAAAGTCTGTTTCGCTCTCTTCCAGGAGCAATTTGCGTCCGCTGATTGCATCCACCGGGTTGCCAAACAGGCCGCCGGCCACCCGGCTAATAGCCGGGCCGATGACAAACCGAGAAGCCAATTCACCCGCCACAAAACCAGCGGCGAATTGCAGTGCGCAGGGGGCCGCTTTTTTAAGACCCACCTGGCCAGCTTTGAGCGCTAACTGCCCAAGGCTGCCGGCAAGGCCGGCTACGATCATCAGGATATCAACCGTATTGCGCAGCCATTCGGGTACCTCATCGTCGATCGGTAGGTACTGTTCCTTTTCAGCACCGATAAAGACGTTCTCTGAACCGCTGTCGATCACACTGCCGCAGGTCAGCTTGTCGCCCTTGCGGGCAGCCGGCAGACCGTTGATAAATACCTTGCCAGAACCCTCCGCCACCATCGGTGGTGTTGGGTGTTTTTTGCAGATGCCGACACTGCCTTGCACGTAGGCTGCCTTGAGGCCATTGATACGGACATTACTGGAACCACTCGTGATCCCTCCGGCGGGCGCCTTGCACATTCGCCCTATGGCTTCACCCGCCATCACCAGCCCGGAACCTCCCAAGCCCGCCAAAATTCCGACCAATAACCCGGCACCGAATCCACAGGTTGCAACAACAAAGATCGATGCAACCGCGACAAGTGCCAGTCCCAACGCCGCACCTACCAAAAACCCCAAGAGAGCGTTGGTATGAGCAACCTCATCGTCAAACCGTGCTGCTTCAAACATCGGAAACTTCCATGTCTTGCCGACCTTTTATGTCGGGAGTCCTTAGGGTGTTGCGGTGACAGGAGGGTGCTGCTCAAAGCTTGCCAGAACGTTCACCCATAGCTGATTCAACTGATCGTCGAATGGCACCTGACTGGTGGCGGTAAAAATCAGCGCCCGGTCAGGTCCGACAAAGAAAGCGGCCTGGCGCTGGTAAACCGGGCGACCATCGCTTTGGTAGTGCGCATCGACTTGCAGGCCGGGTATCGGCGATTGCGCAGAAAGTTCGACATGGACGGTGCTCTGGCGTTGGTATTTGCGCAGCTTCGCCGCAATCAGACTGACCTGACGTTCGACGTAGTCGGGCAAGGCTTCGCTCGGAAGTGTGTTATCACGTGACACGGTCAGGCTGAATGGCGCCGGCAGGGTGACACCCGGCACAAACATATTGACGCTGCGGTCCTGAAAGCCTGTTGGCAAAGTGAGTTTGCCTTCCTGAATAAAATAATCCATTTACTCGACTCTATTTTGTTGGGTTGCGGGATCAAAAGGCTGGTTGTGGCGGATTGGAGAAAACACTTTCGACCCTGCCATCGATGGTACCTTTTGCGCCATCAGCACCAGGGTCCGTAGCGGCAGCCCCGCCAGGCATGTTGATATCGAGATTGCCCCCGGTATTGATCTGTGCGTCGCCCGTTACCGAGAAGTTAAACTTCGTGCCATACAGGTTGATCTCTCCACTGGCATTCATCTCGAAAACACTCTGGCCGCAGACCAGACGCAGTTGTATTCCCGCCTCCATCAGGTATTGAGTGCCGGCGCTGTCCTGTTTGGCGCCGCCAACTTGTAGCGTGTCATTGACCTTGACGAATCTGACGCGGTTTTGGCCGATGGTGATGGTTTCGTCCTGACCAACCGAATGAACTCGATTGACTCCGACCCAATGGCTTTCATTGTTTTCGACGGTGCAGTCCTGATCGCGCTGGGCATGGATGTAGATCTGTTCCTGTCCCTTGCGGTCCTCTACACGAACCTCGTTGGAGCCACCGCCCCCAAGACTGCTGTTGGTTTTGAAAACGCTCCGGGTTTTGTTTGCCGGTAGCGGATATGGCACAGGTGTGATTTTGTTCGGGACACAACCCGTAATTAACG
The DNA here is from genome assembly GCF_044742875.1 of Pseudomonas sp. NPDC087817. NCBI lineage: Bacteria > Pseudomonadati > Pseudomonadota > Gammaproteobacteria > Pseudomonadales > Pseudomonadaceae > Pseudomonas > Pseudomonas sp. NPDC087817. Next base: position 8,750 of record NZ_JBIUVJ010000009.1, on the reverse strand, counting down.
GCTTGTCAGGATCGCCTTCCACGAAGGTGATGAATACTTCCATACCGATGCGCGGAATCACCACCTGACCATATCCGGGCCCCGCCCAACTGGAAGCCACACGTACCCAGCAACTGCTGTTTTCGTCGAAGCGGCCTTCGCGGTCCCAATGGAACTGCACCTTGACCCTACCGTATTGATCGCAATGTATTTCCTCCCCCTCAGGTCCCGTTACTCTCGCCGTTTGGCTGGCCAGAACCGGTTTTCTGAGCGTCATGGAGGGACGGAACAACGTGTCCCAGGGAGTGGCAGAAAACGTGTTGCGATAGCCCTGCACAAAACCATCCGCAGGCTGCGCATTACTGGTGATCGACTCCTCGAGCACTTGTGGTTGCAGACCTTCGTGGCAGACCTCGGTCAGCAGCCAGAGATCGTTCCACGCGGTACGTGGATGGTTAGCCAGTGTCAGGAAGTGACCGCTGACCAGAGCCGGCTCGTCGCTGTTACCTCTCACCAGACGGTAATCCGTGCGATGACGCTCCAGTGCACGCTGACTCAGTAACTTGCCACGTTCACGACTGATGAATTGACCTGGGTAGTCATAGTCTTCAAGGTCTGGCTGCTGCGCCTGACCTTCAGTCTGGTGCTTTGCCTCCAGCAGCATGCTCGGTTTTTCAAAGTCATAGTCACGCCGCGTAGTACGGCTGGTACGAGCCTCCACCCGCAAATCAAACCCCTTGACCACTGGCTTGTCCGCGACCATACCGGTGCCGGCCTGATACTCGGTTGGCTGACTTAACTTGGGAAACACAGTCTGATCATCACCAAACACCAACAGGTGGCCCGTTTGATTGTGCTGATGGTGATAGTGAATACCTTCCTCACTGCACAGGCGCTGGACAAACTGCAGGTCTGACTCGTCGTACTGCACGCAGTAGTCGCGTTCGGGGTAAACCGTACTTAATTGGAACTGATAGGCATTGCTCAGAATGCCGTGCTCTTCCAGTACCTGCGCGATGATCTTGTTGACCGGCAAGTGTTGAAAAATGCGCTGGTTGATTCGGTGACTCAAATAAGCAAGTTGCGGAACCAACGTCAGGCTGTAGCGGGCCAGACGTTTGCCGCTGGCGCCTTGTTCCACTCGATGGATGATCCCGTGGATTCCGTCCCCTCTATCACTGAAAGCGAGAAAAGCGGGCTTGTGGAGCAAGCTTTCAAGGTCCAGTTCGTGTCGCTCGCTGACCAGCTCTACATCGAAGGCATAGGGTGTGCTGATAGCCTCCTTGCCGGAAAAGGAGAGCACCTGGAGATCACTCTGAACCCCCTCGATAGTCAGGCTGAAGTGAGTCTGATTGGCTGAACTGAACATCCGTTGTTCCTCGTGCAGTGCTGCGGCGCGAGCCTCATCAGCAGATCAAAGATTCTTGAAGGGCAAAGCAACATCGACCAGCAGAGCTGGCCGATGTGTGAAGCGGTCAGCCGTAATTAAACGACTGGAGCACGCCAGTCATCGGAACCCGAAGTACCGGATACTTCGTGGGTCCAGGTGATTTTGCGGTAGGTGAACTGC
>NZ_JBIUVJ010000009.1:0-7191 GCF_044742875.1 Pseudomonas sp. NPDC087817 | reverse complement strand
ATCGCGTCTTCCAGTTTGGTGGTGTAGTAGTGCTCTTGGGTGCCTTGAGCCGAAGTGCGGTACCACTGGATAACGATTTCGCTCATGCGCTCGCCGGAAGTCAGTGCTGCTTGCAGCAGTGGCGAAGCCTTGTCGTAGACCTTGGTGATGACAACTGGCTTGTGAACGCGCTGACCGGTTGGCTGACCGGATTGTGGGTCACGCGGGATGATCACGTCGTGGGTGAAAGCCTGAACCATAACCTGGTCTTCGTGGCCTTCCTGGTAGGTGTTGCCAACGGAGTCGGCTGTGAAGGCGCCGGCAGTGATCAGGCCTTGTTTTTCGCCGGTAACCGACATGTACGCTGGTGTAGCCATGGATGTGCTCCTTGCTAAAAGTTAGAGTGCCCGGAAGGCAAAATCGCCTAGTGGGTGCCCGACTGTAGTCAAGGTTCGTGCCAGAAATATTGAGGGCTATATAACACGGGGGGTTGGGGGAAGTTACTCTATCGTTTGAGTGATTTTAAAGCGTAATCACCCGGGATACTGCGCAAGAAGTTGCGCAGTACTGCGCAAGAAGTTGCGCACTCGCCTGTAGAGGCCGTGATACATGGCTTGGAGCGATGTATGCACAGAGTTATCCACATTTGAGTGCGCAAGAAGTTGCGCATAAAGTCAAAAGGCCATTATTCGATTGAATCTCAAATCCGTGCCATGTAATGGGGAAGCCTGCAGAATTCGGAAAAACTTACACTAATACTTTGGGCCGCTAGCGACGGGCGATATTCAAGGCTGCCATGACCGTAGCGATGAGAGAGTCCAGAGTTGCATTCCTCTATTCGAAACGACCATCGGTATAGTCAAGCTGACCTGATGCTCAGAATTCACGAGTGACAGACAGAGCGCGGTAGACAACATCTAAGGAACGCCGAGCTGCGTTTTACACACGATGGGCCACATGGTAGCGTCCTCGAATTCAGGTCGTGAAAACCCATATCTCGCCCTAATGGTGACAGCCAAAGCCTCGGACGGGGCTCCACGATCAAACAACGTTGCCACAGCTCAGCTTCAACTGCGACGTTTTTAGCCGACGGGCGCACGACGCCGAAAGCTTCGAAATCAGGTAGTGGCTCTCCGCTCTTCACATCCCACTCATGAGCGGACGACAAATCACGCACGCCTTTCAACTATTGCGCGGGCGGCGACGTTGCACTCAGTAGACCGAGATAGCCCAGCGCTACATCTCAGGCAGCGATTCGTAGATTTGTATGCACGGGACAACATCTTTCAGCCGCTGTTGTGCAGGCCAGGCACGCGTCTGCCCCACGTCGAAAATCTGACCTTACTCCATTAAACTCGGGATGAGAGCCTCCGCCATCCGGCATCGACCGCAAGCCGGACAATTCCGTTCTTCCCATGGCCCCTGACATTCAATGCGTAATGTCAGCCCTGCAAAAATCAAGCAGCTCATGTGGAGACTCACTATTGTCCTTATTGGCACTCACTGTACCGCTTCTTATCGGCATTGGATAACCGGACATCCGCAATATGCTTGACCTCCTAAACATGTTGCCGCTTGTAGATACCCGGTGGTGCACGCTTAACACGTTCGGGTTTAGGTTGAGGCCCCTTTCTCTTTGGTCTATCAAAACTACAGCAGGGATAATACACCGGCCGCCAATCCCACATCCCCCAAACCTCTTTAGCAGGGAACGGGCAACTCCAATTCCCAACACCATACTTATAGTTTTCTTCAACGAAATGTGTTGATTCTTGGTGGCCTGCGATATAGGTCGACCAAAGAGATTCGATCGGGCGAACTTCGTCGCCGTAAGTTTTTACATCACTGAAAAAATCAGTAAAACTTCCATAAATTTCGACTATAGCTTGAATAATAAAAGCAGTGGGTTCATCAGAGGGGAGCCTGTTCACAAACCTAGCATTCTTGACAACTCTCAGCCGCCTTTCAATATTATCTCCCAAACTCCTGTCGGATTCAGAATTCCAGATTTTTTGCTCGTAGACTCCGTTTTTATGGATTTTTTCATTCAAAACCGCAAGAACCGCCTCCTCCGAAAGGTGATCAGTACATGACAGTATTTCCGTAAAAATCTGAGCTTTCTTCAACTCAAATGGATCTTTATTCAGCGTCACAGGGCTATCTTTTAGGTGTCGTCCCTCACAGGCCTTCCACATTACCCCCAGATCATGACCTCCATGGGAAAACTGCTTATCACAAGTCGGGCAGCGTTTGATTAGCTCTACATTGTGTTCTGCACAGACTTTCAGCTCACAACAGTGAGCACGCCGCCAGAAAGAAAATCCTAAGCGTTCAACATCCTCTGCAACACAACCCGGACAAAAACCTGAAGGCTTTCTATTTGAATCGTAGCAACTTGAATAACTTATATACTTCTTCCGAGAGTAAGAAATATCTTGAATATTTTTAAATACTGACGTGCAAGGATAATTAGTATGTCTATGCAGAATTTTGTTTAAGCCGTAACAGCCTGTCCATCCCAGTACTTCGATTAGTGCAAAAATATCTGCCCTTGAGGGACTATTTGGAAATTTCCGAAATACGTCCTCGGAAGAGCATTTTCCTTTAATGAAAAGAGTTCGCTCCACAAAGGAACGCACAGTCTCCTCTGGCTGAATCGCTAGGATCATTTTGGGCTTTAAACCTTGAGCTCCGCCCATAGGAGGGGGAGCGGAGGGAACTGTCGCTAGCTACCGAACCCGAGGCATGGGCGCTAGCGACAGACTTCATTTATTTCCGACAGACTTTATTTCGTAGGATCAGTGCGTCGATCAACTGTGGATAACTTATTCCACCGTCACCGACTTCGCCAGGTTACGCGGCTGATCCACATCCGTCCCTTTGAGCACCGCAACATAGTACGACAGCAGTTGCAGCGGGATGGTGTAGAGAATCGGCGAGAGGATGTCGTGGATGTGCGGCATCTGCACGACGTGGGTGCCTTCGCCGTTGGTCATCCCGGCTTTCTCGTCGGCGAATACGATCAGTTCACCGCCACGGGCACGGACTTCCTGCAGGTTGGATTTGAGTTTCTCCAGCAGTTCGTTGTTCGGCGCCACGGTAACCACCGGCATGTCGTTATCCACAAGTGCCAGCGGGCCGTGTTTCAGCTCGCCGGCCGGGTAGGCTTCGGCGTGGATGTAGGAGATTTCCTTGAGCTTCAAGGCACCTTCCATGGCCACCGGGAATTGCGCGCCACGGCCGAGGAACAGGGTGTGGTTTTTCTCGGCGAACAGCTCGGCGATTTTTTCCACAGTGCTGTCCATGGCCAGCGCTTCGCCGAGGCGGGTTGGCAGGCGACGCAGTTCTTCGACCAGAGTGGCTTCGACGCCTTTGGCCAAGGTACCGCGCACTTGTCCGAGCGACAGGGTCAGCAGCAGCAAACCGACCAATTGCGTGGTGAAGGCTTTGGTCGAGGCTACACCGATTTCGCGGCCGGCCTGGGTCAACAGGGTCAGGTCGGATTCACGCACCAGCGAGCTGATGCCGACGTTGCAGATCGCCAGACTGGCGAGGAAGCCCAACTCCTTGGCGTTGCGCAGCGCTGCCAGGGTATCGGCAGTTTCACCAGACTGCGAGATGGTCACGAACAGGGTGTCCGGCTGTACTACCACTTTGCGGTAGCGGAACTCGCTGGCAACTTCGACCTGGCACGGGATGCCGGCCAGTTCTTCCAGCCAGTAACGAGCGACCATGCCGGCGTGGTAGCTGGTGCCGCAGGCAACGATCTGCACATTGCGCACTTTGGCGAACAGCTCGGCCGCTTGTGGGCCGAATGCCTGAACCAGCACTTGATCGTTACTCAGGCGACCTTCAAGGGTGCGTTGCACCACCGCTGGCTGCTCATGGATTTCCTTGAGCATGTAGTGGCGGAACTCACCTTTGTCGGCCGCTTCGGCACCATCGGTGTACTGCACGGTCTGGCGCTCGACGGCGTTGCCGTCGATATCCCAGATCTGCACGTTATCGCGGCGAATTTCGGCGATATCGCCTTCTTCGAGGTACATGAAACGGTCAGTTACCTGACGCAGGGCCAGTTGGTCGGAGGCGAGGAAGTTTTCACCCAGACCCAGACCGATCACCAGTGGGCTGCCACTGCGCGCAGCCACCAGACGATCAGGCTGCTTGGCATTGATCACCGCCAGACCGTAAGCGCCATGCAGTTCCTTGACCGTGGCTTTGAGGGCGACGGTCAGATCGTGCAGATCCTTGAGCTTGTGGGTCAGCAGATGGGCGATGACTTCAGTGTCAGTGTCCGAGGTGAATACGTAACCCAGCGCTTTGAGTTGTTCGCGCAGCGCTTCGTGGTTTTCGATGATGCCGTTGTGCACCACCGCGATGTCGCCGGAGAAATGCGGATGGGCGTTGCGCTCGCAGGGTGCGCCGTGGGTGGCCCATCGGGTGTGGGCAATACCGAGACGGCCGACCAGCGGGTGCTCGGCCAACGCGTTTTCCAATTCACTGACTTTGCCCGGGCGGCGCATGCGCTCGAGGGTTTCGTCGTTGGTGTAGACCGCCACACCGGCGCTGTCATAGCCGCGGTACTCAAGGCGCTTGAGGCCTTCGAGCAGGATGGCGGTGATATTACGTTCAGCAACTGCGCCGACAATTCCACACATGCTTATTTCTCCTGACTGACAGCCGCGCAAATCACGGTGATACCGCGGGCCTGAATCTGATCGCGTGCTTCTAGAGACAGGCGATCATCGGTAATTAGGGTATGGACGCTGCTCCATGGCAGCTCCAGGTTGGGAATCTTGCGACCGATCTTGTCGGCCTCGACCATGACGATGACTTCACGCGCCACTTCAGCCATGACCCGGCTCAGGCCGAGCAATTCGTTGAACGTGGTGGTACCGCGCAACAGGTCGATGCCGTCGGCGCCGATAAACAATTGATCGAAGTCGTAAGAGCGTAGTACTTGCTCGGCGACCTGGCCCTGAAAGGATTCCGAATGCGGATCCCAGGTGCCACCGGTCATCAACAGCACCGGCTCGTGCTCGAGTTCGCTCAGGGCGTTGGCGACGTGCAGGGAGTTGGTCATCACCACCAGACCCGGCTGCTGGCCGAGCTCGGGGATCATCGCGGCGGTGGTGCTGCCGCTGTCGATGATGATGCGCGCGTGCTCACGGATGCGCTTCACCGCTGCGCGAGCGATTGCTTGTTTGTATTTGGAAACGGTCTGGGCGGTTTCGGCGACCAGTTCGTGAGGCATGGTGATCGCCCCGCCGTAACGGCGCAGCAGCAGACCATGACTCTCAAGCGCGGCGAGATCCTTGCGAATCGTAACTTCGGAGGTTTCGAAACGCTTGGCCAATTCATCCACACTGACTTCGCCCTGCTCGTTGAGCAAGGCGAGAATGTTGTGGCGGCGCTGAGGTGTATTGCGTTTCGACATGGCGGCTTAAGTTTCGATTCGAAAGATAACGGAAGCAATCAAAACCTATCAGCAATAAATCGTCAAGCGGATGCTGGAAAAATATTCTGTGGATAAAAGCATCGCGGGCAAGCCCGCTCCCACATGGATTCGCTGTGCATTGAAGACCTTTGCTTCAACGCGAGTCCTGTGGGAGCGGGCTTGCCCGCGATAGCCATCGAACGGTCTGTGTATAACTCAGTTCTTTTTGATCTTCTCCGGCCGTTTCCAGCCATCGATGTTCTTCTGCCGCGCACGACCGACGGCCAATTGCGCGTTATCCACATTCTGCGTGATGGTCGATCCGGCAGCAGTGGTTGCGCCGTCAGAGATATCCACAGGGGCTACCAACGAGTTATTGGAGCCAATGAACACGTCCGCTCCCAACACGGTTTTCCACTTGTTGGCGCCATCGTAGTTGCAAGTGATGGTGCCGGCGCCAATGTTGGTACGTGCACCAATTTCGGCATCGCCCAAATAGGTCAGGTGACCAGCCTTCGCGCCCTCGCCCATGTGGGCGTTTTTCAGTTCAACAAAGTTACCCACATGGGCGCGCGCTTCCAGCACGGTGCCCGGACGCAGGCGAGCGAACGGACCGGCATCACTGCCCTCACCCAGCACCGCGCCTTCGATGTGAGAGTTGGCCTTGATCACCACGCCTTTGCGCAGGGTGCTGTCCTTGATCACGCAGTTCGGGCCGATCACCACGTCGTCTTCAATGACTACGTTGCCTTCGAGGATTACGTTGATATCGATCAGCACATCGCGACCAACAGTTACTTCACCACGTACATCGAAACGCGCCGGGTCGCGCAGGGTCACGCCCTGCGCCATCAGACGGCGGCCAGCACGCAACTGGTAATGCCGCTCCAGTTCCGATAGCTGTTTGCGGTCATTGGCGCCCTGCACTTCCATCGGATCGTGCGGCTGTTCAGTGGCCACGACCAGACCATCGCTGACCGCCATCTCGATCACGTCGGTCAGGTAGTACTCGCCCTGGGCATTGTTGTTCGACAAGCGGCTCATCCAGTCGGCCAGGCGATTGGCCGGCACGGCGAGGATGCCGGTGTTGCCTTCGGTGATTGCGCGCTGGGCTTCGCTGGCGTCTTTGTGTTCAACGATAGCCGCGACCTTGCCGTCGGCATCCCGCACGATTCGGCCATAGCCGGTCGGATCATCCAGCTCGACCGTCAGCAGGCCCATCTGGCCCGGGACGACATGCTTGAGCAGACGTCGCAGGGTTTCGACTTCGATCAGCGGTACGTCACCGTAAAGGATCAGCACGGTGTCTGCGGTAATGAACGGCACCGCCTGGGCGGTCGCGTGACCGGTGCCCAATTGCTTGTCCTGCAGGACGAAATTCAGATCGTCTGCGGCCAGACGCTCACGCACCACATCGGCACCGTGGCCAATGACCACGTGGATGCGTTGTGGATCAAGTTGCCGGGCGCTGTGGATAACATGGCCCAACATGGAATTACCGGCAATCGGATGCAGAACCTTCGGAAGCGCAGAACGCATGCGAGTGCCTTGGCCGGCCGCGAGAATTACGATTTCGAGAGACATGACTGGCTACCAATCCTGGGTGGTCAGCAACTGCGACCGGGGTTGTAAATTCGGAAAAGAAAAAAGGGTAGCCGAGGCTACCCTTTTTTATCAATCGCACAACAAGTGGCTGACGGATTAACCGCCAAACTTCTTGCGGATCTGCTGGACGGTGCGCAGCTGAGCTGCAGCCTCGGCCAGACGTGCGGACG
>NZ_JBIUVJ010000008.1:42913-134309 GCF_044742875.1 Pseudomonas sp. NPDC087817 | reverse complement strand
GCCCCACCCGCCCGGACGTAGCGGACCGCCTGGCCTCCCGCGGCTTTGCCCTGGATACCGCGCGCAGCGAAGCGCTGGAAGAACAGCGCAAGACCGTCCAGACCCGCACCGAAGCACTGCAGGCTGAGCGTAATGCGCGTTCCAAATCCATCGGTCAGGCCAAGCAGCGCGGCGAAGACATCGCGCCGCTGATGGCGGACGTCGAGCGCATGGCGGGTGAGTTGAGCGCCGGTAAAGTCGAGCTGGACGCGATCCAGACCGAACTGGACTCGATCCTGTTGGGCATCCCGAACCTGCCGCACGAATCCGTTCCGGTCGGTAAAGATGAAGACGACAACGTCGAAGTGCGCCGCTGGGGCACCCCGACGACCTTCGACTTCGAAGTCAAAGATCACGTTGCACTTGGCGAGAAGTTCGGCTGGCTGGATTTTGAAACCGCCGCCAAGCTCTCCGGCGCACGTTTCGCGCTGTTGCGTGGCCCGATCGCCCGTCTGCACCGCGCTTTGGCGCAGTTCATGATCAACCTGCACGTCAACGAGCACGGCTACGAAGAGGCTTACACGCCTTATCTGGTTCAGGCCCCGGCGCTGCAAGGCACCGGTCAATTGCCGAAGTTCGAAGAAGACCTGTTCAAGATCGCCCGCGAAGGCGAAGCCGATCTGTACCTGATCCCGACTGCCGAAGTGTCGCTGACCAACATCGTTGCCGGCGAAATCGTCGACTCGAAACTGCTGCCGATCAAGTTCGTGGCGCACACGCCGTGCTTCCGTAGCGAAGCCGGTGCGTCGGGCCGTGACACGCGCGGCATGATCCGTCAGCACCAGTTCGACAAGGTTGAAATGGTCCAGATCGTTGAGCCATCGACTTCGATGGAAGCGCTGGAAGGCCTGACCGCCAACGCCGAGAAAGTCCTGCAACTGCTGGGTCTGCCTTACCGCACCCTGGCACTGTGCACCGGCGACATGGGCTTCGGCGCGGTCAAGACTTACGATCTGGAAGTGTGGATCCCGAGCCAGGACAAGTACCGTGAAATCTCGTCGTGCTCCAACTGCGGCGACTTCCAGGCCCGCCGTATGCAGGCGCGTTTCCGCAACCCGGAAACCGGCAAGCCTGAGCTGGTGCACACCTTGAACGGTTCTGGTCTGGCTGTTGGCCGTACACTGGTTGCCGTGCTGGAAAACTACCAGCAGGCCGACGGTTCGATCCGCGTGCCGGACGTGCTGAAGCCGTACATGGGTGGCCTTGAGGTCATCGGCTAAATGAAATATCTGCCGCTGTTTCACAACCTGCGCGGCAGTCGTGTGTTGGTCGTCGGTGGGGGGGAGATTGCCTTGCGCAAATCCCGCCTGCTGGCCGATGCCGGTGCGCTGCTGCGGGTGGTCGCACCTGAAATCGAAACGCAACTGCGCGACCTGGTCGCCGCCTCAGGTGGTGAATGCGTGTTGCGCGGTTACGTCGAAGCGGATCTGGACGGTTGCGGGCTGATCATTGCCGCCACCGACGATGAAGCGCTGAATGCGCAAGTCTCCAGTGATGCCCATCGGCGCTGCGTGCCGGTCAATGTGGTCGACGCACCGCAGTTGTGCAGCGTGATCTTCCCGGCGATCGTCGACCGTTCGCCACTGATCATTGCGGTGTCCAGCGGTGGCGATGCGCCGGTGCTGGCGCGGCTGATTCGCGCCAAGATCGAAACCTGGATTCCGTCGACCTACGGTCAGTTGGCCGGGCTCGCCGCACGTTTCCGCAATCAGGTTAAAAACCTGTTTCCGGATGTACAGCAGCGTCGCGGGTTCTGGGAAGACGTTTTTCAGGGTCCGATTGCAGACCGGCAACTGGCCGGGCAGGGCACCGAAGCCGAGCGTCTGCTGCAAGCCAAGATCGATGGCGAAGCGACAATCACCACCGGTGAGGTGTATCTGGTCGGCGCCGGCCCGGGTGATCCTGATCTGCTGACGTTCCGTGCTCTGCGGCTGATGCAGCAAGCCGACGTGGTGCTGTACGACCGCTTGGTGGCGCCAGCGATTCTTGAGTTGTGCCGTCGCGATGCCGAGCGGGTTTACGTCGGCAAGCGTCGCGCCGATCACGCGGTGCCGCAGGATCAGATCAACCAGCAACTGGTCGATCTGGCCAAGGCCGGCAAGCGTGTGGTGCGGTTGAAGGGTGGTGATCCGTTTATTTTCGGCCGTGGCGGCGAAGAGATTGAAGAGTTGGCCGCGCATGGGATTCCATTCCAGGTGGTGCCGGGGATTACGGCGGCCAGCGGTTGCGCGGCGTATGCCGGAATTCCGCTGACCCATCGTGATTACGCGCAGTCCGTGCGCTTCGTTACCGGGCATTTGAAGGACGGTTCCACCGATCTGCCATGGGCCGACCTTGTCGCCCCGGCGCAGACGCTGGTGTTCTACATGGGCCTGGTGGGGTTACCGGTGATTTGCGAGCAACTCATCAAGCATGGTCGTTCGGCAGATACGCCCGCGGCGCTGATTCAGCAAGGCACCACGGTCAATCAGCGGGTCTTTACCGGCACGCTGGCGGATTTGCCGCGACTGGTGGCGGAGCATGAAGTGCATGCGCCGACGCTAGTAATCGTCGGTGAAGTGGTGCAACTGCGCGAGAAACTGGCGTGGTTCGAAGGCGCTCAGGCGCAGGTCTGAAAAACCGAGTCGCCCCATTCGCGAGCAGGCTCACTCCTACAAGGGATCTCTGTTGTTCACAAATCCCTTGTAGGAGTGAGCCTGCTCGCGATGAGGCCCTCAAAAATTACACAAACTCCAGATCAACCCCGGCGCCAAACCCCTTTGCCAGCAAGCCGCGCCCGATCATGGGCCTCTGTGAAATCCTGCTCCGGCCCCTTCGGCACAATCCCCGTCGGATTGATGGTCTTGTGACTGCCGTAGTAGTGGTTCTTGATGTGCTGGAAATCCACCGTCTCGCCAATCCCCGGCATCTGATACAGCTCACGCAGCCAGTTCGACAGATTCGGATAGTCGGCAATCCGCCGCAGGTTGCACTTGAAGTGGCCGTGATACACCGCGTCAAAACGGATGATCGTGGTGAACAGGCGAATATCCGCTTCAGTCAGGTACTCACCGCTTAAATAACGGTTGGCACCAAGCACCCGCTCCAGATGATCCAGCTCGGCAAACACCCCGTCGAAGGCTTCTTCATAAGCCTGTTGCGAAGTCGCAAAGCCTGCGCGATACACGCCGTTGTTCACCGCCGGATAAATCCGCTCGTTCAACGCGTCGATCTCACCGCGCAGCGGCGCCGGGTAGAAATCCAGATCGTTGCCGGTCAAGTCATCGAACGCGCTATTGAACATGCGGATGATCTCCGCTGATTCATTGCTGACGATGCGTTTGAGCTGCTTGTCCCACAACACCGGCACCGTCACGCGACCGGTGTAATCGGCCGTGTCAGCGGTGTAGCGCTGATGCATGAAGTCAAAACCGTCGAGCTTGTCACCGGTCGAGCCGAGCGCCGTGTCGAAGGTCCAGCCGTTTTCCAGCATCAGCCAACTGACCACCGACACGTCGATCAGACTTTCCAGGCCTTTGAGTTTGCGCAGGATCAACGTCCGGTGCGCCCACGGGCAGGCGAGGGAAACATAAAGGTGATAGCGCCCGGCCTCGGCGGCAAAACCGCCTTCGCCACTCGGGCCGGGCTGGCCGTCAGCGGTCACCCAGTGGCGACGCTTCGCCTGTTCGCGCTGGAACGCGCCATCCTTGCTGCTTTCGTACCACTTGTCCTGCCAGCGGCCATCGACTAACAAACCCATGTTCAAGACTCCTGTGAACCAATAATCATTGGAGCCGAGTCTATTCCGATGAGTTCGAACAAAAAGCGCAAAGATCGGGCGCAAATGATCGGTTAAATCGATTTGTCCCGCGCGGCCCAGTATTGCTCGGCGGTTTCGAAAGCCTGTTCACGGCTTTGCCCCAGACCTCGCAGCGCCAGCGCCATGGTCGAGATCAGCGCCATTTGCGGATAGCTGTCGACCACCTCGCCGCGCCACACCGCTTTCAAGTGCTCGATGTCCAGCGAGGCTGGTTTGACGTGGCGTTGTGCCGACAGCTGTGGCCATTCCTCGTCCCAGCTTTCGCCGCCGCGAGTACCGTAGAGATGGCTGTCGGCATCCGGGTTGATCTCGATTTCGCCGCCATCGCCTTTCACCACAATCGCGGTATCGCCCAGCAAGCCGCTGGCATCACGGTGCACGGCCTGATAGCCGGGATGGAAGATGCTTTGCAGCCCACAGCGTGCGCCCAACGGGTTGAGAATCCGCGCCAGCGAGTGGATCGGCGAGCGCAAACCCATGGTGTTGCGCAGGTCGATCATCTTTTGCAGCTGTGGCGCCCAGTCCATCAGCGGCATAAACGCGAGGCCACCGTTGTCCAGCGCGTCGCCGACCTGCTGCCAGGTGCGGCACAACGGGATGTTGAGCTCTCCCAGCAACTGTTCCGTATACAGGCGCCCGGCGGTGTGCGCGCCGCCGCCGTGCATGAAAATGCGCACGCCGTTCTGTGCCAGGCATTTCGCCGCCAGCAGATACCACGGCAGATGGCGTTTTTTGCCGGCATAGGTCGGCCAGTCCAGATCGACGTTCAGTGCCGGCGCCTGCAAACGAGCGCGCAGGGCCTCGGTGAAACCGGCCATTTCTTCGGCGCTTTCTTCCTTGTGCCGCAGCAGCATCAGGAAGGCGCCGAGCTGGGTGTCCTCGACTTTGTCGTCGAGCACCATGCCCATGGCTTCGCGGGCCTCTTCTCGGGTCAGATCGCGGGCGCCGCGCTTGCCTTTGCCAAGGATTCGCACGAATTGGGCGAACGGATGTTCGGCAGGCGTTTCGAGGGTCAGCGCTGGGAAGTCGGTCATAAGCAATTCGTCGGTTTGGGCAGGCCCGCCAGTTTCGCGGCGAGTTTGGCAGGGGTGCCTTTGAACAGTCGGTTCAGGTGCAGGCTGTTGCCTTTGTCCGGGCCGAGTTTCAGCGCGGTGTACTTGATCAGCGGGCGGGTCGCCGGGGACAGCTGGAATTCGGCATAGAAGCTGCGCAGCAGTTCGAGGATTTCCCAGTGGTCGGCAGTCAGTTCGATGTCTTCGGCGGCAGCGAGGGCGCTGGCGACGTCATGTGACCAATCGCTCAGCTCAACCAGAAAGCCACCCTTGTCCAGCTCGATGGCGCGGGCGCCGACGGTCATGGAATTCATAGCCAGCTGTTGACCTTGTCGTGGTGGATCGTCAGTTCGACGAAGGCCGGGTAATCGATGGCTTCGGCCCAGTCCGGAATCGACACGGCGCGGGCCTGCACGTCTTCCTCCAGCACGAACAGTTTTATCTGGCGGCTTTGCAACGCCGCAAACGGCGCGGTATCCGGTTGCAGTGCGTAAACCGCGTCACCGCTCAGCAGCAAAGCATCAGCGCTGCCGATCAAGCGCAGGCAACTGGTCAGGCGATCGTCGCCGAACGGGGAATGAGACAACATATGCAAAGTCGACATCAGAGGGTAATCACCTGATCGTAACGGTCAATAAGGGCGGTGATTTGCTCGGCGGCGAGCGGTTGTGCTTCCTCCAGCGAGAGGTTTTTCAGCCCTCGATCGCTGGCGCTGTCGGCGCAGTAAAACAGCTCTTCGACACCGAACATCGGCAGTGCTTGCAGGTTGGCGCTGAGGTCTTTCTGCTGCAAGGCCTTGGCGTTCTGCCCAGCGGCCAGTTGCAGCACGCCGTCATCCAGAAACAGCAGACCGATCGGCAGATCGAAGGCGCCGCCAGCCAATACGATGTCCAGCGCTTCGCGGGCACCGGGGCCGGACCATGGCGATTGACGGCTGATGATCAACAGGGATTTGGCCATCTCACGCACCTCCGAAACAGATCAGGCGATCGGCGTCTTGCACCGCATCATGCAACTGACCGAGGCCGGACAATTCCCACGGCGCACTGACCGACACGGCCTCACGCTGATAGCGTTTGGCTTCTTCGTCGTTGAGCACACCTCGGCGCAGGGCCGCGGCGATGCACACCACGCCATCCAGCTTCTGCTCGCTGATGAACGTGCGCCATTGCTTGGGCAAGTCCAGTTCATCCTGCGGGGTGACCCCCGCGTCGGAGGCGTTGTAGACGCCATCCTGATAGAAAAACAGCCGGACAATCTCATGCCCGCCGGCCAGCGCAGCTTGCGCAAACAGCAGGGCACGGCGCGAGGAGGGCGCATGGGCGGCGGAAAACAACGCGATGGCGAACTTCATGACGGACTCGATCAGCAAAACTGCGGCCATGATAAAGCTTTATCGGCGAGGCGGCGAAATCGATGTTGCCTGCACTGGCTCAATCGCCAGCAGGCTGGCTCCCAGAGGGGGGCGGCACCGATCCAATGTGGGAGCCAGCCTGCTGGCGATTGAGAAAGGTCAGGCAATGAAATTCAGCGGGGCATGTAACCCAACTGCCAGCGCCGGGGGATTTTTAGCGAGAGCAGCCCCACCAACGCCGCCAGCACACCGCTGACGAACATCGCCTTGAGCCCCAAGTGATGTTCCAGCACTGCGCCAAGTATCGCGCCGATGAACATCCCGCTCCACGGCACCAGTTGCACGCGCCAGCCACTGCGCCGCTCGCCGAGCAGCCACCGGCCCAGTCCACGACCAAACCGCGACAACGCCCCGGTGACATAGGTCAGCCCGACCGGCAGACCATTCACTTCCTCGACCGACGCATTGAGCATGCCCATGGCGATGATCGCCGCCAGCAGGGCCGGCAGTTGCGAATCAAACGGCCAGGCAGCAGCGGCGCAGAGCAGGGTGGCGATACACAGTAGAAGAGGCAGCGCCCGTCGGCCGCCGAGACGCGCGACGAGTACACCCAATGCATTACCGACAACAAAAGTAGCGACGAGGATCACCAGACGCAGGGTCAAGCCGAGGTCGCCATCACTGATCGCCACCGCCAGCCGCGTGGTGTTGCCACTCATGAACGAGACGAAATCACCGCTGGCCATAAAGCCGATGGCGTCGGTCATCCCGGCCAGCACCGACAGGCTGGCCACCAGCGCCAGACCCACGCGGCCACGCCATTTCTGCGTGTGCAGATGGCCGGGGCTGGCCCGGTGAGTCGAGGCGGAAGGCAGCATCGTCAATTGTTTCCTTGAGCGGCGGTTACGGTTCTATTCCATACAGATCGCAGTATTCCAGCCACTCCATGCCGGCCATTTCCGCTACTTCGCGGTGCACCTCAAGACGCTGGGCCTGATATTCCTCGGGCGAATCGGCCGTCAGTTTCAAGGTCAGTTCCCAGGCGAATAACCCAAGGCTTTCTGCTTCCTCCTCAAATGCTTCGTGCAGACGCTCTTCGCGATACTGCGCCTGGGTTTCACCCTTGGCTTGGGCCAAAAGCGGATTGAGATGATCAAGCGTTTCGCGCAATTCGGGGCGTTGATCGAGAAACAGTTTCAGAGCGTGTTCATGTCGCTGATCGGTAGGCGCCATGGGTTTTCCTTGTGAGGCTGATGACCTTAGGTTGCCGCAGCGGCCTGCGCGTGTCGCGCTATAAATGCAGTAAAGCAGAACGATTTCTGCTGCTGCGGTGATACAGTCCGCTTTTTTCTGAATGAGCGAATGCAATGCGAATTCTGATGGTGGCGCTGGCCGCGACGGTGCTGGCCGGTTGCGCGGGTTCGGTGATGGACGATGCTCGCACTAAAACTCCCTACAAAACCCTGACCTCGGACAAGCCTGAGAAAGTCGTCGCCCAGTGCGTGCAATTCGCGTGGCAGGACGAAGCGGTGTTCGGTGTGGATGCCGGGGCTTATCTGCAACCGGGCAAAAAGGGCGGTTCGACGGTCTACACGCGTTCGGCGGAGTCGTTTGTCGATGTCAGCACGCAGGCGTCGGGCACGGCGTTGAGTTACTACGCGCAGAAGGATGATTTCGTGGCCAAGCGTCGTTTGGCGGCGTTGGCGACTTGCCTTTGATGATGTGTTGAGGCGGCTTGCGTCTTCGCGAGCAGGCTAGCTCCCACAGCAATGCATTTCAAGGTGGGAGCAAGCCTGCTCGCGAAGGGGCCGTCAAATTCAATCCATCAAGCGCTTCTGGAAAAAATGCCGCTTGTGCCCCGGCGGATAATCGACGATTTCACCAAACTGGCTGAACCCCAGCTTCTGATAAAACCCCGGCGCCTGAAAGTCGAAGGTGTCCAGCCACATGCCCAGGCAATTCTTCTCTCTGGCCAACGCTTCGGCCATGGCCATCAGTTCCGAGCCAATGCCCCGTCCCCGGCCCTGTTCGGGCACTGACAGCAACTCAATGAACATCCACTGAAAAATCACACGGCCATACAAGCCGCCAAGGATCACGTCGTGGTCATCGCGCACCATGAGGGCGAACGGTTCTGACTTTGAGCCCCCCGTTTTGGCATCGTTATACGCAATCAGGGGCAGGAGAATGGCTTGGCGTTGTTCGTCGGTGGGGTTTTGCGACAGCTCTATGCGCAAGTTCATGCATGACTTCCTTGTGGTGAGAATCCGCAGCCTATCCTGTGCAGGGGGCGTCTTCCAAGCCCCGCTGCAACCCGGTGGAACCGCCGCGCACGCGCTGCGGTCTAGCCTTAACAGCGTCATTCCAGAACGCGGTTGATGAGGACACCCCATGAACATTTTCGAAGCCCTTCGCGAAAGCCATGATCGCCAGCGCACCTACGCCAAAGCCCTGATCGAGACCAGTGGCGATACGCCGGAGCGCGTCGAGGCCTACAAGCAGCTCAAAGCCGAACTGCAAGCCCACGAAACCGCCGAAGAACGTCACTTCTATATCCCGCTGATGGAGTTCGACAACGGTGTCGATCTCAGCCGTCACGCCATTTCCGAGCACCACGAAATGGACGAGATGATGGAAGAGCTGGACGAGACCGAGATGTCCAGTCCCGCCTGGCTCGCCACGGCGAAAAAGCTTTCGGACAAGGTCCACCACCACCTCAAGGAAGAAGAGCAGAAGTTCTTCCAGATGGCCGGCAAATTGCTCAACGAAAAACAGAAAGTGCAGCTGGCCGGGCAGTACGAAAAAGAGTTTCAGGCACAACTGCCCTGAGTTGCCAATGCGGGATTTCGCAACTTCGACGTGTACGTCTTTGCCTATACGTCGAGTGCGAGCTGTCGCAATAAGCTGTATATCCATCCAGTATTTTCGGTGTTTTGCGAATTGTGACCGGGCAGACTGCGACAAAACCGCCGATGGACAAAAAATCCCC
The DNA here is from genome assembly GCF_044742875.1 of Pseudomonas sp. NPDC087817. Classification (NCBI taxonomy): domain Bacteria; kingdom Pseudomonadati; phylum Pseudomonadota; class Gammaproteobacteria; order Pseudomonadales; family Pseudomonadaceae; genus Pseudomonas; species Pseudomonas sp. NPDC087817. The sequence goes on along the minus strand of NZ_JBIUVJ010000008.1, from coordinate 125,076 downwards.
CTCCGTTAGCTTGAAGGCCTCTCCTCGGGAAGGAGAGTTCTTAAATCAACGGAGTGAAAAACATGAATCAGGCAAATCTGGAAACCCAACTGCGACATGGTCGCGTCACCTCCCCAGCGAGCCGTGGCTCGGTGGCCATCGATCTCGGGTTGCTGGCCGGTTGGCAGGTCAACGAAATGGAAGGCGGCAAGAACTTTCCGGCACTGGCGGCCGGGCCGTTCCCGGCGCCCTATGGCAGCGACAGTGACAGCGTCACGCCGCCCACTGACGGCTACATTCTCAGTGGCGGCAAGTCCGACGCTCGCGTTTGCGTGAACTTCACCAGTGAGGAAATGAGCAAGAAGCTCAATCGTCCGTTCGCCTGGCCGTTGCTCAACGTCACCGCGGGCCAGACCCTCAAGGTCAACTGGGTGTACACCGCGGCGCATACCACCCGTGGCTACCGCTGGCTGATCACCAAGGATGGCTGGGATCCGCAGCAGCGCATCACCCGTGCGCAACTGGAGGCGCAACCGTTTTTCGAAGACTTCTACACTCAGGTTCCGTACTACAGCCACGCGGGTGAGATGAAGGCCAAGGTCGATCACGAAGTGAAACTACCGGCCAACAAGAAGGGTCATCACGTCATCGTGCTGATGTGGATCGTTGCCAACACCGGTAACGCCTTCTATCAGGCCTTCGACGTCGACTTCAAATAACGGCGCAGCGTCGCCCAATCCACACGTTCTGAAGGATTAGAACATGTCAAAAATCGACTTCACTTTATTGCAGAATGCGGCGACCGATGCGGCTTCGCTGATGCCGAGCATCGCCGGCAAAAAGATCCTCATGGGCTTCTGGCACAACTGGCCGGCGGGACCCAGCGACGGCTATCGGCAGGGCCGGTTTGCCAGCATCGCGCTGGAGGATGTACCCAAGGAATACAACGTCGTCGCCGTGGCCTTCATGAAAGGCAGCGGGATTCCGACCTTCAAGCCGTTCAACGTTTCCGATGCCGAGTTCCGCCGTCAGGTCGGCGTGCTCAACAGTCAGGGGCGGGCGGTGCTGATCTCCCTTGGCGGAGCCGATGCGCACATCGAACTGCGCAGCGGGCAGGAACAGCCACTGGCCAATGAAATCATCCGTCTGGTGGAAACCTACGGCTTCGACGGCCTGGACATCGATCTTGAACAGAGCGCGATTGATTTCGCTGCCAACAAGACCGTTCTGCCAGCCGCGCTGAAACTGGTCAAGGATCACTACGCCGGCCAAGGCAAGCACTTCATCATCAGCATGGCCCCGGAGTTTCCGTACCTCACCAGCAACGGCAAGTACGTCGATTACCTGCAAGCGCTGGAAGGCTACTACGATTTCATCGCACCGCAGTTCTACAATCAGGGTGGCGACGGGGTCTGGGTGCCGGAAGCCAACAACGGTGCCGGCGCGTGGATCGCGCAGAACAACGATGCGCTGAAAGAGGATTTCCTCTATTACCTGACCGAAAGTCTGGTGACCGGCACTCGAGGGTTCACGAAGATCGCGGCGGACAAGTTCGTCATCGGCCTGCCCGCCAACGTCGACGCTGCCGCCACCGGTTATGTGATCGACAAGACCATCGTCGGCAATGTGCTCAAACGGCTGGCGATCAAAGGGCACCTGATCAAAGGCCTGATGACCTGGTCGGTGAACTGGGACAACGGTGTCAGCAAGGATCGTGTGCCGTACAACTGGGAGTTCAGTCGGCGCTACGGCCCGCTGATCACGGGCGTGCAGGCAAGCACGCCAGCAGTGGATGAAACGCTGTCGCACATGGCCCGTTAATCGCCAATAAAAAGCCCGGTAGCGCTGCCGGGCTTTTTTTGTGGGTTCGATTGATCGACTATGGACGCTTTCTGATGACAAAAGGATCAGGCGTCATGTCCAACACAGCCGAGCGGGTCAACATCATCGATACCGAGGTGTTGTCCCACGACTGGTATCTGTTGAAGAAAGTCACCTTTGACTATCACCGCAATAACGGCGAGTGGCAGCGTCAGACCCGCGAGGTGTATGACCGAGGCAATGGCGCGGCGATTCTGCTGTTCAATCGCGAAAAGCGTTCAGTGGTGCTGACCCGACAGTTCCGCCTGCCGGTGTTCGTCAATGGCCATGACGGCCTGTTGATCGAAGTGGCGGCGGGGTTGCTGGAAGGTGCTGCGCCGGAGCAGCGTATTCGCGATGAAGCCGAAGAGGAAACCGGCTATCGCGTGCACGACGTCAAGAAGGTGTTCGAGGCTTACATGAGCCCCGGTTCGGTCACTGAGAAACTGCACTTCTTCATTGCCGAGTACGACTCGGCGTCGAAGGTCGGCAACGGTGGCGGTCTGGAAGAAGAGACTGAAGAGCTGGAAGTGCTGGAGTGGGGATTTGACGAGGCATTGGCGGCGTTCCAGCGCGGTGAGATCTGCGATGCCAAGACCATCATGCTGCTGCAATTCGCGGCGATGAATAATCTGTTTACCGACTGAATACCATTGTGCCGAGGGAGCTTGCTCCCGCTGGGCTGCGCAGCGGCCCCAAGATTTTGCCAGTTCTGCGAGCTGGAGCGGGAGCCTCGCCACAAACGCTTTTTCGCCCCGAACGCAGTGGCTAAAACAGTTCCCCCGTTCGACCTACCTCCGACCACTGGCTACCTTCCAGCCTCAACAATCGCTCCTTCGCCTCAAGCCCCCCGGCAAACCCGGTCAGTTTCCCCGACGCTCCGATCACTCGATGGCACGGCGCGACTATCGAAATCGGATTCCGTCCGTTCGCCGCTCCCACTGCGCGCACCGCACTCGGATTGCCGATCTGCTCGGCAATCTGGCTGTATGTGCGAGTCTCCCCAAAAGGAATGGTCAGCAACGCCGCCCACACCTTTTTCTGAAAATCGGTGCCGGCAAAATCCAGTTCCAGATCGAAGCAATTGCGTGTCCCGGCAAAATATTCTTCCAGCTGTCGTGCTGTGTTGATCAGGACCGGATTATCCGGTGCCTCACTCATCGGCCCCAGACGCACGCGGTTGGGTTTGTCGTTTTCCCAGAGGATGGCCGCCAGTCGTGAGCCGTTCGCGACCAGCTTCAGCTCGCCGACCGGCGAGGGCAGGATGATGAACGTGTAGGGCATCGGGAAGAATTCCGGATCGGCACGGTAACGACGCCCAGCATACTGGCTGATCGGGGAGGCGCAAACCGTAAAGCCGACCATACTGCTTGTTGCTCTTGAAGCGTTCCCCTCTGTTTTGCACAGACCCTGAAAACAAAAAAAAGAGATCGACTCATGAAGTACGAACCTTTGGCCAAATCGCTGATAGCGACCTCACTTGCACTCAGCTGTCTCATGGCTCACGCTGCCTCGGTGGCACCGGTCGCCGCCGAAAACGGCATGGTGGTCACCGCGCAACATCTGGCCACGCATGTGGGCGTCGATGTGTTGAAAAACGGCGGTAACGCCGTCGATGCGGCGGTCGCGGTGGGTTATGCGCTGGCGGTGGTTTATCCCGCAGCGGGCAACCTGGGTGGCGGCGGATTCATGACCATTCAACTGGCAGACGGGCGCAAGACCTTCCTCGACTTCCGTGAAAAAGCCCCGCTGGCCGCGACGGCCAACATGTACCTCGACAAGGACGGCAACGTCATACCGGACCTCAGCACCCGTGGCCATCTGGCGGTTGGCGTGCCGGGCACCGTGTCCGGCATGGAACTGGCGCTGAGCAAGTACGGCACCAAACAGCGCAAGGAGATGATCGCCCCGGCGATCAAATTGGCTGAAGACGGTTTCGAGTTGCAGCAGGGTGATGTCGAACTGCTCGAATACGCTACGGATGTGTTCAAAAAGGACATTCGTGATTCCGGTTCGATCTTCCTGAGTAATGGCGAGCCAATGCAGGTCGGGCAGAAACTGGTGCAGAAAGACCTGGCAAAAACCCTGCGCACCATCTCTGAAAAAGGCGCCGACGGTTTCTATAAAGGCTGGGTCGCCGACGCCATCGTCACCTCCAGTCAGGCCAACAAAGGCATCATCACCCAGGCCGACCTCGACAAATACAAAACCCGTGAACTGGCTCCGGTGGAATGCGATTACCGTGGCTACCACGTAGTTTCCGCACCACCGCCAAGCTCCGGCGGGGTGGTGATCTGTCAGATCATGAACATCCTTGAAGGCTATCCGATGAAGGATCTGGGCTTCCATTCGGCCCAGGGCATGCACTATCAGATCGAAGCGATGCGTCACGCTTATGTCGATCGCAACAGCTACCTCGGCGATCCGGATTTTGTGAAAAACCCGATCGAGCACCTGCTCGACAAGAACTACGCGACCAAGCTGCGTGATGCGATCCAGCCACAAAAGGCTGGCGTCTCGGCCGAGCTGAAACCCGGCGTCGCGCCCCACGAAGGCAGCAACACTACGCACTATTCGATCGTCGACAAGTGGGGCAATGCGGTCTCCGTCACCTACACCCTCAACGACTGGTTCGGCGCAGGCGTGATGGCGAGCAAGACCGGGGTGATCCTCAATGACGAAATGGACGACTTCACCTCCAAGGTCGGCGTACCGAACATGTACGGGCTGGTGCAAGGCGAAGCCAATGCCATTGCTCCAGGCAAGGCGCCGCTGTCGTCGATGAGCCCGACCATCGTCACCAAGGACGGCAAAGTGGTCATGGTGGTCGGCACACCGGGCGGTAGCCGCATCATCACCGCCACCTTGCTGACCATGCTCAATGTCATTGACTACGGGATGGGCTTGCAGGAAGCGGTCGATGCGCCACGCTTCCACCAACAGTGGATGCCGGAAGAAACCAACCTCGAAGACTTCGCCGCCAGCCCGGATACCCGGAAGATCCTCGAAAGCTGGGGCCACAAGTTCGCCGGTCCGCAGGACGCCAACCACATTGCCGCGATCCTGGTGGGCGCGCCGTCGCTGGGGGGTAAACCGGTCGGCAAAAACCGGTTCTACGGCGCCAACGATCCACGGCGCAATACCGGGTTGTCACTGGGTTACTGAGAGGCGTAAAAAAGGGGGCGGACGCCAGTCCGTCCCTGTCTCAAGGAATGATCAAGGAAGGCTCATCATGACCACCGCATTACTGATCATCGACGTCCAGCGCGCCCTGTGCTCGGGCGAATACCAGTGTCACGACATCCACCGTGTGATCGACACCATCAACGACCTCAGCACCCGCGCACGCAAGGCCGGGGTTCCGGTGGTGCTGATTCAGCATGAGGAAAAAGATAGCCCGCTGGCTCATGGTGCCGATGGCTGGCAACTGGCCGTAGGGTTGGAGACATCCCCGCAAGATCTGCGCGTAAGCAAAACTACCCCGGATTCGTTCTACCAGACCGACCTGCGCAAATTGCTGCCGACCGAAGATTTCGAGCGATTGGTAATCTGCGGTCTGCAAACCGATTACTGCGTCAACGCCACCGTGCGTCAGGCCCATCAGTTGGGGTACGACGTGGTGCTCGTCTCGGACGCGCATTCCACCCTCGACAACGGCAACATGAGTGCCGAAGACATCATCGCCGAACACAACAAGGATCTGGCACACCTGACCGGCTCGGTGGCGCGGATCGATGTCAAACCTGGCGCAGACATTGCGTTCTAACCCCGATTTCCTGTGGGAGTTGGCTTGCTCACGGAGGCGGAGTGCCAGTCACCGAGGATTTGACTGACCGAACGTCTTCGCGGGCAAGCCCGCGCCCACGGGGATCTGCGGTGGCTGAAACCTGTGTGTCCGGCGAGGATTTTTGTCAGCAGCACTGGCATACTGCCCGCCGTTTGAAGAATGGATTCTGTCGATGCCCGTTTTCACCCTCCGTCATGCCTTGGCGCTGACCACCCTCACGTTTGCCTGCGCCACCCACGCCAGCAGTTTCGATTGCGCCAGTGCTTCAAGCAAAACCGAAAAAGCCATTTGCGCCGATCCATATCTGTCGCAACTGGATGAGCAACTCGCCGAACGCTGGGGTTCTACTCTGGCCAAGGTGCCAGATCCCAAGGCGCTCAAGACTGATCAACGGCAGTGGCTGAAGAGCCGCAACGCCTGTGGCGCGCTGACTGCCTGTTTGCGCCGTGAGTATGTGATGCGTCTGGCCGAACTGGAGCATGCTGTTCAGCCGTTCAGTTGGGATGCGACCTGGCAACTCATTCCTTCTCGAACATCAACGGCAGCCACGCTGACCACGCATCGCCGCGATGCTGCGCACATTACGTTTGATATCGCGGCGGGAGAGGGCGCCAACTCCGGCGACCTCGACGGCACCGCTGAACTCAAGGACGGCGAAGCACATTACGTAGAAGGCGAGTGCGCGTTGAGTTTCACCCCCCTGAACGGCGTACTGAACATCTCGCAAGCCGGCTCCGATGCCGACTGCGGCGCCGGAATGGGCGTGTTTTACGCCGGCACTTACGTCGCCTCGGAGCAACCACTGACGCTCGATTACGACATGCTCAGCCTTGGTCTGGCGCGCAACCCTGAAGAAAATCAGATCCTGCACGCTTTGCTCAAGGATGATTATCAAAAGCTGGTGGAGTTCTCCGGCAATTTGCATATCGGTGATCCCTCAAGCGATATACCGGGCAGTCAGGTCGTGGAAATGTGGATGCGAGGCCTGGGCGGCACCGGCATCATGGTGAGCACAACCGACCAGCATTTTTGGGTCATCATGCTGACCTACGGAGCAAACGGTCAGGAGCGAATGCGCTATTACACCAACGCTGCGAAATGGAAAGGACGTCTGCCCGACGTTTTGCAAGCCTGGTACCAACGCACCAACGGCAATCGTGCGATTCCTTTGGACCACATGCCCTGACGCTGTGGCGAGGGGCTTTAGCGGAACGTCGCACCGCCCGATGGCTACGCAGCAGTCCGCAATCCCCTCACGTCGCAAACAAGACCCCACGTATTTCCCCAACCCGCGGCGTCACCACCACACCCTCCAGCACCATTCGCGTAATCGTCTGCGCCGCTGTTTGATAGTCCTCATCCAGCGGCACCTCGCGCTGCATGATCCGGCCCATCTGCCAGCCGATATTGGTATACGTGCGGGTCGCCGACCAAATGAACAGCATCAAATGTTCAGGATCCACCGGCGCCAGCAAGCCACGGTCGATCCAGCTGCGCAGGCACTCGACATTGCGCCGCGCTTCAGCGTGCAACAGATCGCGGCATTCATTCGGCAACTGCCGCCCCCCGAGCAACAACTCACCGCTGAACACCTTGGCAATCGCCGGGTGCTCGCGGGCGATACGAATCCGCGCAGCGACATAGGCACGCAAGCCAATCAGCGGATCGTCGCTTTCACGCAGCACCGCCGACGCCTCCAGCAGCGGCTCGACGAAACCCAACAGCACCTTGCCGTATAGGTTTTCCTTGGACTGGAAGTAGTAATACAGATTGGCCTTGGGCACCCCGGCACGGGCCGCGATGTCGCGGGTCTGGGTGGCGTCGAAGCCCTTGGCGGCGAATTCTTCACTGGCAGCGGCAAGGATTAACTGTTCGTTGCGGACTCGAATAGCGCTCATGGACACACGAAAGTAAAAGACGACATAAACAGATTCTGGCGATTTCGGTTTCGCAATATACAAAACTATATAGCGGTGAAGCCAGCACACTCGACAGACAGCGCTATGCTGGTTCGATCATTTATGCAGGCGAGGAGGGGATATGACTATTCGGGCATTGCGGGCGAACGCGACTCATCTGGATGCGGTGGCGCCGTTGTTCGACGCCTACCGGGGGTTCTATGAACAACCGTCAAACCTTGAGCAATCGCGCGCCTTTATCGCCGAGCGTATGGCGGGCAATGAATCAGTGATTTTTCTCGCTAAGGACGAGCGCGGTGAAGCGCTGGGATTCGTGCAGTTGTACCCGACGTTTTCGTCTATCGACGCCCACCGCACTTGGTTGCTCAGCGATCTGTTCACCGCGCCTTCCGCCCGTGGGCGTGGCGTCGGCAGGTTATTGATGAACACAGCCCGCGACTTTGCCCTGGAGACGGGCGCCAAGGGACTGGTGCTGGAAACGGCGATCGACAACTTCACCGCCCAGGGTTTGTACGAGTCGCTGGGGTATGTGCGAGACACCGGCTACTACACCTACCTGCTCGATTTGCGCCAAGGCTGAGTCGAAATTTTTGTCTTTTTCTCTTTCCCCCGACGCCGGCTCTCTCTAGAATCCGCCCGGCCTCCGCAATGGAGGCTCATTGCCATCATTTGGCGTTGTTCAAATAGGGACGGACATCATGCAATTCGGGAAAATCCTGGCGCTGGGCCTGGTAATGGCGCTCGGCGGTTGTGCCAGTTTCACTAAAGACGAAGTGGCGCCGGTGACAATGCCGTCGATGGCCAGTTACGCCAACAAGCCTAACGTCTATGTCGATTTCGACTTCTATCAGGGCGAGCCGAAAAGCGCCTCGGCCGTAGAAGTGCCGCAGGCACGTGACCAGCTCAAGCCCGAGCTACAAAAGATTCTGACGGATTCCGGTCTGTTCGGTCGTGTCACGCTGGATGAGTTCCAGAAGCAACCAGGCGACTACAGCCTGCGTCTGAAAATGTACAACCATCCGCCGAATGCCGGTTCGATGGTGCTGGGCTTCATCAGTGGTTTCAGCCTGGGGGTGATCCCGGCGTACGGCACCGATCAGTACACCATGAGCCTGGAAGCCGTGGACGGAACAGGTCAGGCCCTGACCACCGCCAGCAACCACGATGCGATCGGCACCTGGGTCGGTATCTGGTTCATTCCGCTGATGGGCAATACCCCGAAGGCGGCGGTCAACGACACGTTCGCCCGTCAGGTCAACGCGCTGCTCAAGCAAATGATCGACAACAAGAACCTGAAATACTCAGCGCTCGACTCCCGTATTCCACGGGCGTGACGCAAAAAAAAGAGCCGCAATCGCGGCTCTTTTTTTACCCTTATTTCAGGGCCTGGATGAACTGCGGATCGCTGTACAGATCTTTCAGCAAATCACGCAACATCGGGTTGTAAGCGTTGACCGCGTTCGGGATCGCAATGAAACCGAAGAAGCTGCTGCTCCACTGGCTGCTGACATCCTTGGTCGCGTCGTACACCACATCATTGCCATTGAGCAGGGTGAAACGTGCAGCAAGCTTGCCGCTACCTGTGCCCATGCCAGCGGTCATTTCATTCTTCACCACCAGCACTTTCAATTGTCGCTGGGCGTTAGGATCCAGCAAACCAGCCTTGCGCAGCTCTTCGGTGATTGCGTCCTGAATGTGCGCCGGGATGCTCCCGGACGGCGAGCGGATCGGGTTGGCGCGGACCATCAGCGAACCTTCACCGGTTTCGGCGGTGACTTGAGGATTGCTGATCGCGTGCAGCGGTGGGGTTTGCTTGAGCTTCTGGACGTTTTCGTAACTCGGCTCGTAGCGGGTCATGGTCATGCCACAGCCTTGCAGCAACAACGCCAGCATCGGGATCAACAACAGCGACTTCTTCACGGCAGTTCCTTGCGTGGGAATGTAGGGGGCGCGAATTATGGGCAGAGTGCCATCATCGAGCAACCGTGTTTACTCACTCGCAAGAAACATTTTCTCGCTGGGCAATATCAGCCTCGCTCAGCCAGCAAGTTTTCGATCTGCGCCAGTTCCCAGGTGCTGAGCAAACTCACCGGATCGGTGCCGTAACGCTGCCAGGTGTCGATCGCGCCTTCGTGGCCATTGTCGTCACGAGCGAATTCACAGTGATGCAACCGTTTACCTTCAAAATCCAGCAGCAAATGCCAGCCTTCGATCTCGACCGCGACAAGTCCGGCCTCGGCAGGCGCCGCGGACACCTGCAACGCAAGCACGCCAAGTGCGGCATCGCGCAGTCGTTGGCAAACCTCACGGGCGCTCAGAAACTCAGACATGTTTGAACTCGATGGATGCACAAGCGCGCCAGCATAAAGCGCATGTCGACGAGTGTCAGCGATCACTGGCCCCAACCCGGACAATTCCGTAACATCCGCCACCCTCTTTTTCGTGAACATCGCCGGCCGTGCTCAGCGGCCGCTCAATCAGGTAAGCCATGAAACCGATACGTCTGCGCGCCGATGTCCTGGCCGGACTCACCACCTCGTTTGCCCTGTTGCCCGAATGCATTGCGTTTGCGCTGGTGGCGCACCTCAATCCATTGATGGGCCTGTATGGCGCCTTCATCATTTGTACGCTGACCGCGTTGTTTGGCGGTCGGCCGGGCATGGTGTCCGGCGCGGCGGGTTCAATGGCGGTGGTGATCGTCGCACTGGTGGTGCAACACGGCGTGCAGTATCTGCTGGCAACCGTGCTGTTGGGCGGGCTGATCATGATGGCCTTCGGGCTGTTGCGGCTGGGCAAACTGGTGCGCATGGTGCCGCATCCGGTCATGCTCGGCTTCGTTAACGGCCTGGCGATTATCATTGCGCTGGCGCAACTGGAACATTTCAAAAGTGGTGAGCACTGGCTCAGCGGCACGCCGCTGTATCTGATGACCGGGCTGGTGCTGCTGACCATGGCCATCGTCTACATCCTGCCGCGTCTGACCCGTGCAGTGCCGCCGGCGCTGGTGGCCATTCTCGGTGTGGGCCTGCTGGTTTATCTGTTCGGATTGCCGACCCGCACCCTCGGCGACATGGCGCACATCGCCGGTGGCCTGCCGACTTTCGCACTGCCGGACATCCCGTGGAACCTGCAGACCCTGAGCATCATCGCCCCGTACGCGATCCTGATGGCGCTGGTCGGCCTGCTGGAAACCCTGTTGACGCTGAACCTCACCGACGAAATCACTGAAACCCGTGGCTACCCGGATCGCGAGTGTGTGGCGCTGGGCGCGGCGAACATGGTCTCGGGCGCATTCGGCGGCATGGGCGGCTGCGCGATGATCGGCCAGACCGTGATCAACCTCAGCTCCGGCGGGCGCGGGCGGTTGTCTGGCGTGGTGGCGGGCGTGCTGATTTTGTTGTTCATCCTGTTTCTGTCACCGTTGATCGAGCGCATTCCGCTGGCGGCGTTGGTGGGCGTGATGTTCGTGGTGTCGCAGCAGACTTTCGCCTGGGCCTCGTTGCGGGTGGTGAACAAGGTGCCGCTCAACGATGTGCTGGTGATCATCGCCGTGACCACCATCACCGTGTTCACCGATCTGGCCACGGCGGTGCTGTGCGGCATCATCATCGCTGCACTGAATTTCGCCTGGCAGCAGGCGCGCGAGTTGTACGCCGATGAACATCTGGAGGCCGACGGCAGCAAACTCTATCGCCTGCACGGCACGTTGTTCTTTGCCTCGACTACACCGTTCCTCAACCAGTTCGACCCGGCCAATGATCCCGCCAGGGTCACGCTCGATTGCCGGCATTTGAGCTTCGTCGATTACTCGGCGATCGCCGCGCTGAAAACCCTGCGCGAACGGTACGCCAAGGCCGGCAAGCATCTGCAGGTTTTTCATCTGTCGGAGCGCTGCAAGAAACTGCTTAAACGCGCCGGCGTCGATCACGACTGAAGCCCTTTTGCAGGAGCAACTCAATCCCTGTGGGAGCTGACTTGCCAGCGATGAGGTCGGATCAGTCGACATCGATATCGATTGACCCACCGCCATCGCTGGCAAGCCAGCTCCCACATTGGTTTTGTTTAGGCCCGGATTTCAGATCGTCGGGAAATCGATATCGGTCAGCGCTGTGTTGTTCAGGTAATTGGTCAGGGTCTGCACCGCCACCAGCGCAATCACTTCAATGATTTTGCTGTCGTCGATCCCGGCGGCGCGGGCGGCGGCGATGTGCTCGTCGCTCAAGTGGCCGCGAGTTTGCGTCAGTTGATAGGCGAGGGCGGCGTAGGCGTTGAGTTCGCCTTGACGCGCCGCGACGATGTCCTGCGCTGACAGCCCGGATTTACCGGCAAACAGGGTGTGCGCCGCCAGGCAATAATCGCAACCGTTGACCTGCGACGTGGCGAGGTACACCGCTTCTTTTTCCTTGGCACTCAGCGACGACTTGCCGAGGAGCGCCGAGGCTTGCACGTAGGTATCAAGGGCCACCGGGGCCTTGGCCAAAGTAGCGAACACGTTCGGCAGAAAACCGATTTTCTTCTTCACGCCTTCAAGTACCGGGCGAGTGGCGTCGGTGGCGGTGTCGAGGCTGATGGCGTTGATGCGGCTCATGATGACTCTCCGAAAGTCCGGTGCGAAGTGCGCCGGCGATGGAGTTGATGTTATTGAGCGCGGCTGGTGCTTTGGCGGCAAATCGTCGAGGATATGCGACAGATCGTCCAGAACTGCCCCGGGAGTCGCCATGGATCGCCTGTCTACACTGCTCAGTCATTTCGGCGTCAATGCCGGCACCTTCCACAGCGGCGAGTTCTGCGGTATCAGCGTGCACGGGGGCGAGCCGAGTGGGCATGTGCACCTGTTGCAGGCGGGTGAGCTGCTGCTCCAGCCCGGAAATGAACGCGAGATTAGCCTGACCGAGCCTTCGCTGATTTTCTTCCCCCGACCGTTAGCTCACCGAATGTCGGCCGACGAAGCCATGGACACGAAACTGGTGTGCGCGACGCTGACATTCGACGGCGGCTCCGGCAATGCCTTGGCGGCGGCGTTGCCGGATTATCTGGTGCTTAAACTGACCGACATTCCGCAGCTGGGCGATACGCTGGAATGGCTGTTCAAGGAAGCTTTCGAAGGTCATTGCGGGCGTATGGCGGTGATGGATCGTTTGTTCGAATTGCTGGTGATTCTGTTGTTGCGGCATCTCATCAGCAGCCGCGATCAACAACCGGGGATGATGGCCGGGCTGGCTGATCCGCGCTTGTCCCGGGCCTTGAACCTGATCCACGAGCAACCGGCGAAATCCTGGAGCGTGGCGGATCTGGCCAGCGCCGCCAACCTCTCGCGCGCCGGGTTTGCCGAGCAGTTCCGCCGCGTCGTCGGCCAGACGCCGGCCGATTACCTGCTGAGCTGGCGGGTCAGTCTGGCGCAGAAACGGCTGCGCGAAGGCAAGCCGATTGCGTTGATTGCCGATGAAGTCGGTTATGAAAGTCCCTCGGCGCTGGCCCGGGCCTTTCGGCGCAAAACCGGGCTCAGTCCTCGGGAGTGGAAGGCAGGACTTTGACGCTTATCTGGCAAATTTCTTCGCCCCGGCCACGCACAGAATCACGCCCAGCGTCACCGCGAGCATGCCGACGCTGACGTGTTCATGCAGCAGTGTCGCGGCCAGTGCCAAGCCGAAAAACGGTTGCAGCAACTGCAACTGCCCAACCGCCGCAATCCCGCCTTGCGCGAGTCCGCGATACCAGAACACAAAGCCGATCAGCATGCTGAACAGCGCCACGTAGGCCAGACACAACCATGCTTTCAGGCTGATGTTGGCGAACGAGGCGGGCGCCAGCCACAGACTCGATAGCGCCATCACCGGCAATGACAGCACCAGCGCCCAGCAGATCACCTGCCAGCCACCGAGGGTCCGCGACAGCTTCGCGCCTTCAGCGTAACCGAGGCCGCAGACCAGGATCGCCGCGAGCATCAACAAGTCTCCTGTGGGCGATGCGGTCAGACCCTGAGACAGGGCGAAACCGACCACCAAGGCACTGCCCAGCAGCGAGAAAAACCAGAACACCGGTCGCGGACGTTCACCGCCACGCAACACGCCGAAAATCGCCGTCGCCAACGGCAGCAGTCCGACAAAGACAATCGAATGTGCCGACGTCACGTGTTGCAGCGCCAGCGCCGTCAGCAACGGAAAACCCAGCACCACACCCAGTGCGACAATGAACAGCGACAGCCACTGATGCCTTGCCGGAGGTCGTTGCCGAAACAACCCAAGTAACCCCACCGCCAACAGCCCGGCAATCGCCGCGCGCAACACGGTGAGAAACACCGGTTCGAATTCCAGCACCGCCAGACGTGTGGCCGGCAGCGAGCCGCTGAAAATCACCACGCCAATGAATCCATTGATCCAGCCGCTGGTTTTTTCCAGGGCCGGGGTGTCCAGGTTTGCAGTCCGTTCCATACAAAGTCGCGCTCCAGGTGGGGTTGCTTTTCAGCGATCCTGGAGCCGAGAATCGGGACAATCAAATAATTGTCATGGATACATCCCACGATGCCGCGCTCGCGCTACAAGACTCTCGTTGACACGTTCGCGGCTGACATTCGCTCTGGGCGCCTGGTGCCCGGTACGCGATTGCCGACCCACCGGCAACTGGCCGTCAGCGAGGGGCTGGCGCTGGTCACGGCTTCGCGGGTCTACGCTGAACTGGAGGCGATGGGCCTGGTCAGCGGCGAAACCGGGCGCGGCACCTTCGTGCGGGAAACCTCACTGGGGCCGGGGCAGGGTATCGATCAGAAGGACGTGGCGGTGGGCATGATCGACCTCAACTTCAACTACCCGTCATTGCCGGGGCAAGCGGATCTGTTGCGCACGGCGTTGCGGCAATTGGCGTTATCCGGGGATCTGGAGTCGCTGCTGCGTTATCAGCCGCACGCCGGTCGCCAGCATGAACGAGCCTCGGCCGCGCGACATCTGCTGGCCCGTGGCGTAAACGTCGAGGCCGAGCAAGTGCTGATCGTCAACGGCGCCCAGCAAGGGCTGGCGGTGACGCTGATGGCGTTGCTCAAACCGGGTGATGTGATTGCGGCGGATGCGCTGACGTATTCCGGGTTCAAGGTCTTGGCCGAGGCACTGCATCTGGAGGTGGTGGCCATTGCGGTCAACGACCACGGGCCGGATCTGGCGGCGCTGGAAAAGCTTTGCCAAACCCGCCCGGTGCGCGCCGTGTACAGCATGCCGACGCTGCACAATCCGCTGGGTTGGGTGATGCCTTTAGAGCAGCGCGAGCAACTGGTAGCGATTGCCCGTCGGCATGATCTGACGATCATCGAAGACGCGGCCTACGCCTTTCTGGTGGAAAACCCACCGCGAACGCTGATCGACATGGCGCCGGAGCGAACGGTGTATGTCTCAGGTCTTTCCAAGAACATCGCCACCGGCCTGCGCGTCGGTTTCATCGCAGCGCCCGCACCCAGAGTACCGGCACTGGAGCGCATCATTCGCGCCACCACCTGGAACACGCCGGGCGTGATGACGGCGATTGCTTGCGGCTGGCTCGATGACGGCACCGTCACGCTGCTTGAAGAGCAGAAACGTCACGATGCCAAGGCTCGCCAGGCGTTGGCCACCGAGTTGTTGCAAGGGCTGACGTGCATCGGCCATCCGTTCTCGTATTTCCTGTGGCTACCGCTGCCGGAAGACGTGCGCGCCGATCAGATCGTCGTGGAACTGATGCACGAACAGATTTCAGTGACCACCGCCGAACCGTTTTCAGTGGCGCCGCACGTCCCGCATGCGATTCGTCTGGCACTCGGCTCGGTGGACATGGCGGTGTTGCGCCAGGCATTGATCACCGTCAGAAAGGTGATCGCCGCTTACCTGTAAAAAACAAACCTGTGGCAAGGCAGCAAGCTCTCTTGCCACAAAGTGTTAGCCTTTGCCCCAATTGCAATACATCGCTCTGGATCGCTAGATGAAAAACACCGCTTCACTGTCCCTCGCCTTGATCCTCACTGCTGGCCTGCTCAGCACCACCGCCCATGCAGCGGGCGATCCCGAAGCCGGCGCGAAAATCTTCCCGCGCCTGTGCGGCGGTTGCCATCAAGTCGGCGAATCCGCCCGCCCGGGATTCGGCCCGCAACTCAACGGCATCATCGGCCGGCCCGCCGGGACCTCGGCGAACTACGTATATTCCGATGCGATGAAAAATTCCGGCGTAACCTGGGATCGCGAAACATTGAAGGCCTACCTGAAAGATCCGAAAGGCGTGGTGCCCGGGACGCGGATGATTTTCTGGGGGCTGAGTGACGAAGAAAAACTCGAAAACCTGCTGGCATATCTCCAGACTTTCCCTTAAGTAACGATCCTGCGACAACTCCTACACGGGAATCGGGTTGATGGCCTGTTCAGCAAACCAACTCATGATCAATGCGCATTGGGGGTGCGAAACCGCGGAGGATTGTGGGCAAAGCGAGTAGATCCCCCCGGTCTTCAATGGCTGCCCAAACGGCACCACCAACACCCCGCGCTCGATCGACTCCGCCGCCAGCGTCATGTCCGTCACTGCCACGCCCAATCCCCGCGCCGCCGCATCCAGTGCCAGCTCATCGAGGTTGAACGGGATGTGCCGGTAATCCTCCAGCGGTTTTCCCTCATTCGCCGCCAGCCATTCGATCCAGGCTTGCCGGTCCGCCGAACGATGCAGCAAGGCGAAGTGCGACAATTCGTCGACCGAACGCGGGGCGTTTGCCAGGTGGGGTGAACACACCGGCACCAGCATTTCCTCGAACAGGATCAGGCACTCCGCATCACTCGACGGCTGCGGCAGATAAACAATGTACGCATCACTGTCATTGCCCGGCTCGACGATTTCGGTGGCGACCGTTTCGATCGCCAGCGACACCTGCGGATGACTCAGATAGAAGTCGCTGAGTTTGGGCAGCAGCCAGCGCACCGCCAGCGAGACGTGCATGCGGATGCGGAACGGACGCTTCTGCGGGGCGAGGCGTTCTTCGAGGGTTTTCAGTTGTTCAAGGATGCTGCGGGCGCTGGCCAGCACCTGTTCGCCCTCCGGAGTCAGGCGCAGGTTGCGACTGGTCCTGATGAACAGCGCGACGTTGAAGTGGCTTTCCAGTTGCTGGATCTGCCGGCTGACAGCGCTTTGGGTCAGACACAACGTCTGCGCAGCGCTGGTGAAGCTGCCGCAGCGGGCCACTTCGACCAGAGCTTGCATGGCTTGCAGTGAGGGTACGTGGCGAAGGTTATCCATGCGTTTTCAGAATGGCTCGATGATTTTATAGCGTTGGTCGGTCGTGCGTAGACCTAATAGATTCTAGCTCTGGCGGTGATCTTCTCAAGTTGCCCATGCGATTCACGCATGTCATCGAATCAGAAGCAAGCCGCAGAACGACAGTCGAACGAGGTGGTGCATGGAAAACGTATGTGGCTGGATCGCGCAGGCCGGCAGCTCGCCGGAACGCGGTCGCCTGAGTGGCGTGCAAAAAGCCGACTGGCTGGTGATCGGCGCCGGGATCACCGGACTCAGTGCCGCACACACCCTTGCTGAAATGCACCCTCAGGCGCGCATTGTGGTGGTTGATCGACAACGCGCAGCGCAAGGGGCTTCGGCGCGCAATTCAGGTTTTGTTGTGGCCCATGAGCATCCGGCGCACAGCGAGTTGATTGGCGCTAAGGGCTTTGCCGGGTTTGAAGTCGACACAATGATTTCCCGTGCCGCCAGCGAAGAGGTACGCCAGCGTATCGCTCGCCATGCCATCGACTGTAACTTTCGCGACAGCGGCTATTACTTCGCCGTCAGCGACCGGGCCAAGCTCGATCACGTCGACGCCAAACTGGCGACGCTACGCGCCCTCGGCGCCCGTGCCGAGTTTGTGCAAGGCACGGCCCTTGCGCAGAAACTCGGCACCCGCCATTACCAAGCTGCGATCTGGTGCGGCCAAGGCAACGCACTGCTGCAACCGGCCCAATACGTGAAAGGTTTGCTCAACGCATTGCCGGGCTCTATCACCGTTTACGAGAACACTGACATCACCGGTATCGAGCGCCTGAGCCAGGGACGGCTGAGAGCGAATGCGGCTGATGGCAGCATCGAAGCCAAACGGGTGCTGGTGTGCCTGAACGCGTTCATTCCTCGGGTTGGCATTGCCGATAGCGCCACGTTCCCGATGGAACTCAGCGCCAGCCTCACGCGCCCGCTCAGCGATCAGGAATTTCAGGCCATCGGCGCGGTGGAACCCTGGGGCGTGCTGTCGACCCGGCCACTCGGCGCCACGGTGCGGCTGACTCCGGACCGTCGGGTGATGATCCGCAATACCGCCGAATACCGTACGCGAGACCTGTCCAACAGCGAACTGACGATACGCAGCCAACACCATGTTCGCGGCCTGCAGCGGCGTTTTCCGTTCCTCGGCGAGCAAGACATTCAATACACCTGGACCGGCCATTTAAGCGCAAGCCGCAGCGGCCAGGCGTTTTTCGACCGGGTCGAGGAGGGCGTGTTTGCCGTGGCCGGCTGCAATGGTTCGGGCGTGGCGCGCGGGACTTTGTGGGGGCGGTTGCTGGCCGAACTGGCCTCGGGCGTTGATTCGCCGCTGCTGCAATCGGTGATGCAACGCGCCGAGCCCGGCTGGCTGCCACCTCGGCCATTCTTCGACATCGGTGCCATGCTTCGCATGCGCGTGGAGGCGGTCAGGGCCAGAACAGAGATCTGAAATTCCCGCAAATCGCACAAGAACAAAAGCCACTTAATACAGGTGATAGAACATGCGCATCCAGCCACTTACCCTGGCGATCGTACTCGCTGCCGGTTCAGCGACCGCTTACGCCGATGAAACGGTCAACATTTCCAACTGGAACAGTTACATCGCGCCAGACACCTTGGCCAACTTCACCCAGGCCAGCGGTATCAAGACCACTTACGACATTCATGACAGTAACGAAGTGCTGGAATCGAAGTTGATGACCGGCAATACCGGTTATGACGTCGTCAGCCCGTCGAACCACTTTCTGTCGCGGCTGATCAAGGCCGGGGCGATTCAGAAGCTGGACAAGTCGCAACTGCCGAACTGGAAAAACCTCGATCCGCTGTTGATGCAGAAACTTGAAGTCAACGACCCCGGCAACCAGTACGGCTATCCCTACATGTGGGGCACCGCCGGCATCGGTTACAACGTCGAGAAGATCAAGGCAATCTTCGGCAATACCGATGTCACGCGCTCGTGGAAGATGCTGTTCGACGAGGAGAACATCAAGAAGCTCAGCCAGTGCGGCGTGGCGTTCATTGATAACCCGACTCAGGTCTTGCCGATTACCCTCAACTATCTGGGCCTGCCGCCGCACAGCCACGAACCGGCGGATTACAAGAAAGCCGAGCAGGCCTTGTTGAAAATTCGCCCGTACATCCAATACTTTCACGCTTCGAAATACATCAGTGATCTGGCCAACGGCAACGTATGCGTGGTGATCGGTTTCAACGGCGATATCGTTCAGGCGGCGGCCAGTGCCAAGGAAGCGAAAAACGGTATCGATATCGCTTACTCGATCCCGGACGAAGGCACGACCTTGTGGTTCGACATGCTGGTCATGCCGAAAAGCGCGCCCCATGCAAAGAGCGGCTACGCCTACATGAACTACCTGCTTGAACCCAAGGTGATCGCCAACATCAGTAACAGCATTCACTACGCCAACCCGAATGCGGCGGCCAATGAGTTTCTGAAACCGGATGTGAAAGAGGATGCAGCGATTTATCCGCCGAAAAGCGTGATGGAAAAGTTGTTCACCGTAGAAGAGTTGCCGGCGACGATTGCACGACTGACCACGCGGTTGTGGACCAAACTCAAAACCAACACTTGATCCATACCGGTAACAACAGACGTGAAAAAGCCCGGCTGATCAGGCCGGGCTTTTTGTGTGAGCTGCGGTGCAACTATTGATTCATGCAACGCGGCGTTCGAGCAGACGATCAGAGCCACCTTCAGCAACGCGGCGTTCGAGCAGACGATCCGAACCACCTTCGGCAACACGGCGTTCGAGCAGACGATCCGAGCCACCTTCAGCAACGCGGCGTTCGAGCAGACGATCCGAACCACCTTCAGCAACGCGGCGTTCGAGCAGACGATCCGAGCCACCTTCGGCAACGCGGCGTTCGAGCAGACGATCCGAACCACCTTCGGCAACACGACTTTCAATCAACCGATCCGAACCGCCTTCAGCGATCATGGTGTGAGCCGGTGTTGCGGCAAAAGCGTTAACTGCGAAAACCGAGAAAGCGATGCTGACTAAGGTTTGGCGTTTCATGATCGTGTGCTCCAGGGGTGTTGTTGGTTGGTATGGAGGCGATCTTACGCCGCGGATTTTTTATGAGAACTTCATTGCCGTGATGGTGAACATCGACGCCGATGATGGTTACCAGACCCGCCGCCTATCCCTGTAGGCTTTGACCTTCACCCCGCAATCAAAGCCCCTCGACCGCTCGTACACACAACTCGCCAGTGGCGCGGACCAGCGCCAACTCATGCAACGCATCATGTGCCAGACCGTTACGAGCCTCAGCCAGCCACACCGAACAATTCGGATCACGGCGATAAGGCGCAAAGTCCGCGTACTGCTGCAACAACCGGTTTTGCAGCTCATCCAGACGCGGACGAATCTGCTTGCCCAGATCCGGGCGCGGCGTGTCCGGTGCCTTGCCGGCTGCTTGCCATTGCGCGAGCAAACCGTACTGCACCAGTTTATTGGCCTCCATTTGCGCCGCGATCAACTGCGCGACATCCTCCGGGTCGAGCTTGCGCTCAGTCGCCTGGGTGCGGGCGTTGGCGATGACTTGAGCCTCACGCGGGCTGTCCTGAATCGGCTTGCCACTGTCCCATTTGGTCAGCGCGACGAGATCGCCGATGTTCAGGCGTTCGTTCAATGTCATCAGTAGCGGCTTCAGGGATTGAGGTGGCGCGGGAAGCGTGGCGGCCTGGGCGCAAGTGGCGGACAGGGCGAGAAGGGTGCAGGTCAGCAGGTTTGGAAAGTAGGGCATGAGCCGAGCCTCGATGGCTGAATTCTGGGAGGGGGGTGTTTATCACAACCCGGAAACGGCACCGAGAATAAACAACCTGAAATGTTAATTGCACCTCGCATCGAACTCACCGAAGCTATCCTCCATCAGCCTCCGCCGTCGAGATGGACCTCCAGTCAATGCAAACCCCCAGCGCCACCAAACCCCTCTGGCAAACCTATCTGCTGTTTCTGGCGCCGATGGTGCTGTCCAACTTTTTGCAATCGATGTCGGGTACGGTCAACAGCATCTACATCGGCCAGATGCTTGGCACTCAGGCATTGGCGGCGGTGTCGGGCATGTTTCCCGTGGTGTTTTTCTTTATCGCGCTGGTGATCGGCCTCGGCGCGGGTGCGGGCGTGTTGATCGGTCAGGCGTGGGGCGCGCGCGAGCCGCACATGGTCAAGGCGATTGCCGGGGCGACGCTGTTGCTGGGGGTGTTGATCGGTCTGGTGGCGGCGGTGTTGGGCAGTGTGTTTGCGCGGCAGGCGCTGGCGGGATTGGGGACGCCGGCGGATGTACTGGATGATGCGGTGGCGTATGCCCATGTGATGATGTGGATCTTGCCATCGCTGCTGGTGTTCGTGCTGTTCACGCAGTTGCTGCGCGGTGTGAGTGACACGCTGTCGCCATTGCTGGCGCTGATGGTGTCGACCTGTGTCGGGCTGGCGCTGACACCGGCGTTGATTCGTGGCTGGTTCGGTCTGCCGCAATTGGGCATTCAGAGCGCCGCGTATGCAGGGCTGGCGGGTAACCTGGCGGCGATGGCGTGGCTTTCGTGGCGGCTGATTCGCAAGGGCCATCCGCTGGCGCCGGACCGGGAGTTCTTTGCGGCGCTGCGGCTCGACGGGGCGATTCTTGGCAAGGTCCTGCGCATCGGTTTGCCGACCGGCGTGCAGATGATTGTGTTGTCACTGTCGGAGCTGGTGATTCTGGCGCTGGTCAACCAGCACGGATCGCAAGCGACAGCGGCCTATGGTGCAGTGACGCAGATCGTCAATTACGTGCAGTTCCCGGCGTTGTCGATTGCGATCACCGCGTCGATCCTTGGCGCACAGGCCATTGGCGCCGGGCGACTGGAGCGGATGGGACCGATTCTGCGCACCGGTCTGTTGATCAACGTGTGTCTGACCGGTGGCTTGATTGTGCTGGGTTATCTGCTTTCGCACTGGCTGCTCGGGTTGTTCCTGACCGAGGACTCGACCCGGGCGATGGCCGAGCACCTATTGCATATTATGCTGTGGAGCCTGTTGGTGTTCGGTTTCCAGGCAATTATCGGCGGGATCATGCGCGCCAGCGGCACGGTGCTGGTGCCGGTCGCGATTGCGATTGTCTGTGTGGTCGGCGTGCAGTTGCCGGCGGCGTATTGGCTGGACGGGCAGTTTGGTTTGCAAGGGGTGTGGATGGCGTTTCCAGTGGCGTATCTCGGGATGCTGGTGTTGCAGACGCTGTATTACAAACTCGTCTGGCAGCACCAGAAAATCGAACGACTGGTTTGATCCTTGCGGGCTGGCGTAACGGCGGGTTGTTTGCTTAAGTCAAACGAGTCCCTCGACGGCAAGCGCTGCCCGGAGAATCCCATGTCGATCCGATTGCTGCTGGCTGCCGCGTTTTGCCTGTGCACGTTGCCCGCCGCACAAGCTGTCGAATACACCCGGGTCAACACCACCGCCAGTCAGATCAGTTTCACCTACAACCAGATGGGCTCGCGAATGTACGGCACCTTCGGCAAGTTCGAGGCGACGCTGGACTTCAACACCGATGACCTCGCCAGCGCCCATACCACCTTGCACATCGACCTCACCAGCATCGACGCCGGCAGCGAAGACGCCAATACCGAACTGGTGAAACCCGCATGGTTCGACACGGCGAAATATCCCGTCGCGGTATTCGATTCGAGCCATTTCACGCGGGTGGGCGAAAACCATTATCTGATCGCCGGCCAGCTCACGCTCAAAGGCATTACCCGCGAAGTTCAGGTGCCGGTGGAATTGAAACCGGACAACGCCATCGGGATTTTCGACGGTGAACTGGTGCTCAAGCGCGACGAGTTCGGCCTGGGCGCGGGGGAGTGGGCGGACACCGTGGTGTCGAAAGATATCGCCATCAAGTTCAAGGTGGTGGCGCCACAGCAGTGACGCCACCCGATCGGATCAATAGGCGCGCCAGTGCCCCGGCACCCAGCGCCATTGATTACCGCCCCAGCGGTAGTGACCGGCGACCCAGTGATAACCCGGCGCCGGCATCACCGGCACCACTTCAACCGGCGGCGGCGGGCGGTGCGGGCGAGCCGGTGCGACGACGCAGCCGGAGAGGGTGATCGCGACCAGCGTGGCGGCAAGCAGGGATTTAACGTTTTTCGACATGGTGATATTCCCGGAAAGTAACGTTTGCAGGCGGGCTAATGATCAACGCACCCAGTGCCCTTCAACCCATAACCAGTTCGGCCCGCGTGCCTGCCAGTGCCCCGGTTTCCAGCGGGCGCCGTGTCTCACCGGCTGCCAATGGCCGGGCATCCACACGTAACCACGACCTTCCCAGCGCCAATGGCCTTGGTCCCAGACATAGCCGGGGCGCGGGCCGGGCATCACTTCCATGCGCATCGGTGGCGGGGCTTGCTGGACGATCACCACTTGTTGAGCAAACACTGGCGCGCTGGCCAGCGCCGCCAGCGTCAACGGCACCAGCAGTAAGGTTTTCCGCCATTTGGACAGCGAACGCAAAACGCTCATGACAACTCCTCAAGGCCTGTGTTGGAAAATCAACGCAGTTGAAGAATTGGACGTTGAAACGGCGAAAGATCCTGTTGGCGGCGGATGAAATTTTCTTCAGCTATTCGGCCTTCGCATCCAGGTGCAATTAACGCAGCCGGCTGTTCAGCCGGCACACCTACAGGCAGATCTGGCCTACAAGGTATGATGTCGCAGTTTTCCGCCAGAGCTCACCCGCCATGCCACGCATCACCCACTACAAAACCCCATGCCCCGAAGGCGTCAACAGCCAGATTCTGCAAATGGTCGTCGACTACCTGACCGACATCAGTGCAGTGGGGCTCGGCCCGAGCAACCTGTTGTACAACGTCTATCAGTACGCGGTGGGCTATGAGGTCCATCTGTACCTGGAAGCGTTGAACGGCGAGAAGGGCACCGAGGTTGAGTTGCTGGTTGCCACCGACGAGGAGGATCCGGAACAGGTCATCGGTTTCCTCTTGTATCTACCGGTGCAGGGCGATTGGGAAGCCTGCAGCGTTGCCTATATGGCGGTGCGTGAAGGGCATCGGCGTCAGGGCGTGGCGCGCGCGATGATCGGCGAAATGCTTGGGCGTTATCCCCACGCCGAACTGGCTTGTACGGTCGGCAAAGTCCCGTATTTCGAGGCGTTGGGCTTTGAGGTGATCGGTCAGCGTGAAACGCAGGTGCTGATGAGTACCCGACATCACCGCAGCAATGGCTTGCGTGGATTTATCGACACGACGCCGATCTACCGTTCGCTGGAGGTGCAGCAGATTCATACCTATCTGCTGCAGAAGAACGGCAAGCGCGCCATGCTCGACGCCGAGAAACAGCGTGACCGGCATCTTGATCAGACGACCCGTCATACCGGGGAATTTGTCCGTCAACGGCTCACCGTTCACTGATCAAGCGAAGCCGGATTTGCGCAGACAAAAAAAGAGCCTCAAAGCTCTTTGATGGGGAGGAAGTGGAGCCCGTGAGGCTCAAGGTGCACATGAAGCAAAGGCGCGGGCTTGATTGGGGTTCAGAACACCCGCGCCTACGCAGCGCTCGATGATCAAAGCCGCTGCGTGATTTCATCCTAGAAGTCTGCGCGGGTGCGCTCAAGTACCGCCAGTCGCGCGGGCGGCGGCTCTTTCGACCATCGCCATGATGGTTTCATACAGCTCGTCACTGGCCTGTTCGGCGCTGATTTCGTCGTTGGCTGCGGCATGCGACAAGGCTTCCGCCGCGCCAAGCATGGCACGCAAAGCCGCTTGAGTGATCTGCCCGCCGTTGGCATAGGGCGCCAGATCCGCGCGGCATTTTTCGAGGAAGATCGCCTCGTACTCACGCTTGATCTTCTCCAGTTCCGGCGTGCTCGCCAAGGCCGCAATCACTCCGGGAATCTCGTTGCCTTGCAGCAACACACAATCGACGTACGCCTTGGCAATTACCGACGCGGTGCTGATCAATGTCGGCTCGCAATTGGCGATCGCGGCGTCCATCACCAGCGTCTGTCGCGCATCGAAATCCCGGTACAGCGCCGCCAGCAATCCGGCGCGAGTGACGAAGTGGTCGTAGACCACCGGTTTGGTCACGCCAGCCTTTTCCGCGAGGTAGCCGAGGGTCAGAGCGTCGGTGCCTTCGGCGCGGATGATTTGCCAGGCGACGTCGAGCAACTGGCGCAGGCGGTCTTCACGGGACAGTCTTCGGCGGGGTTGAGCGGGAGCGTTCTGTTCGGAAATTTCAGTGGTTGACATCGTTATATACCAAACGTAACTTACTGTTCGTAACTTACCAAGAGTATATAAGCCTTGGTTGGCAATCACCAACAGGAGATTTCCCATGCACACTTTGATTGTTGTCGCGCATCACGATCCTCGTTCATTGACCCACGGCGTGGCAGCGCAGATCGCCGAAGGTCTGACGCAGGCCGATCCGCACAATACCGTTGAGATCGCCGATCTTTACGCCGAAGGGTTCGAGCCGCGTTTCGGCGCTGCCGATTTCGCCGTGCATCACCGCGAGGCGCAGCCGCCTGCGGATGTGCTGGCGGAGCAGGCCCGCATCGATCGCGCCGATACGTTGGTGCTGGTGTATCCGGTGTACTGGTGGTCGATGCCGGCGCTGCTCAAAGGCTGGATCGACCGGGTCTTCAGCAATGGCTGGGCGTTCGATTTCAGCGGCGACCTCAAGCATGTGAAGTTGCTGCAGCGTATGCGCGTGCACTTGGTCCAGCTCGCCGGGGCGGATACGCGCACCTACCAGCGCCATGGCTATGGCGCGGCGATGAAGGCGCAGATCGAACACGGGATTTTCGATTACAGCGGGGCGACGGTGCTGAGTTCGACGTTGCTGCCGGAATCGGAGTTGCGAGACCCCGCACAGCAACTGCGTGTCGCCCGAGAGCTCGGCACCCAAATGGCCAGGTGATCCCGTGTATAAACGTGCGTTAGCGCGAGCCCGGCCAGCCGGCCTTGGCGAGGGCGGCGAGCAGGGTCTCGGCGTCCAGTCCCGGCACCGAGTGGCCATTGCCGTCGGTGCTGTTGCTGGCGAGCAGGGCATTGATGATCGCTTCTTCAACCGCCTCGGTGGCCGCCAGAAACAGCTCGCTGATGTGGTCGTTGTTGACCATGCGCAAGCCCTCACAGGCCGGTGCGCCTTTGCCCTCATAGGCCGCGGGCGGCACGTGATCGTTGCCGGTGGCGAAGGCGATAAAGATGTCGCCGCTGTGGTCTTCATTGCCGCCGCCGGTCCGCGCCAGACCAAGGCTGGCGCGCTGCGCCAGACGCGTGCATTGGTGCGGCAACAGCGGCGCGTCAGTTGCCAGGCACACGACGATCGAGCCCATGCCCGGATGCGGCAACGACGCTCGCAGAAACGGCGAATCCACCTGTTCCATGTAGCGCCCGACCGGATAGCCATCAACGCGCAACTCACTGCGAATGCCGTGGTTGGCCTGCACGATCGCCCCTATGGTCCAGCCACCTTGTGCGGCACTCAATTGGCGCGAAGCGGTGCCGATGCCCCCCTTGAACTCATGGCAGATCATGCCGCTGCCACCGCCGACGGCACCTTCCTGTACCGGCCCCCCGAAAGCGCTGTGCAGGGCTTCGGCGACATGCTCGGGCCTGACGTGAAACCCGTTGATGTCGTTGAGCAAACCGTCGAAGGTCTCCAGCACCACCGGCATGTTCCAGTAGAGGCGGCCGTCGTCCGGTTGCTGCTGGCGATCCAGTGCAATCAGCGCATCACGCACCACGCCGAGGCTGTGAGTGTTGGTAAAGGCAATCGGACTGGTCAGCAACCCGGCCTCACGAATCCACTCGAGTCCGGTGGCATCACCGTTGCCGTTGAGCACATGGACACCGGCGAAGCACGGTTGCTGGTTGGTCGAGCCGTGGCGTGGTTCGATCAGGGTGACGCCGGTGCAGATGTCGCGACCGGCACTGCTGCGGCCACGCACATTGCTGTGGCCGACGCGAACGCCGGGGACATCGGTGATGGCGTTGAGCGGGCCGGTCGGCAGTTGGCCGATGCGGATGTTCAGATCTCGGGCGCGAGGTTTCATGGATGTTGTCTCTCTCAGGCAGAAATAAGGAAGGCAGGTTGATCACAAAACCTGTGGGAGCCGGGCTTGCCCGCGATGGCGTCCATTCAGTCAATACATTCGTTGTCTGACACACCGTCATCGCGGGCAAGCCCGCTCCCACAGGTCTTATGGTGTTTTTAGGGGGGTTATTGGCCGTTCTTGACCTTGCTCCACACCCGCGTACGCACGCGCTCGGTGGCTTTGGGCAAGGGTTCAAGGGTGTACAGCGTGGCCATTGCGGCGGCCGATGGATAAACCGCCGGGTTGTCCCGGGTCGCCTCAGCCACCAGCGGCGTGGCTGCGCGATTGCCGTTTGGATACGACAGATGATCACTGACCGGGGCGATCACCTCGGGGCGCAACAGGTAATCGATGAACGCCAGACCCTGAGCCCGATTCGGCGCATCCTTGAGCAGTACCAGCGTGTCGAACCACACCGGCGCGCCTTCCTTCGGCAGGCTGTAGGCGATCTTCACGCCGTTGTTGGCTTGCTCGGCATTGGTCTTGGCTTCAAGCATCGCCCCCGACCAGCCGACCGCCACGCAGATGTTGCCGTTGGAGAGGTCGCTGATGAATTTCGACGAATTGAAATAGGCAATGTGCGGGCGCAGCTTCAGCAGCAGTGCTTCGGCTTTTTTATAGTCTTCGGCATTCGTGCTGTTCGGTGGCAGCCCCAGGTAATGCAGGGCAACCGGGAGCATCTCCGACGGCGAATCGAGCATCGCCACGCCGCACTGACCGAGCTTGGCGAGGTTCTCTTCGTTGAACACCAGATCCCAGGAATCCACCGGCGCCTTGTCGCCCAACGCAGCCCGGACCTTGTCGACGTTGTAACCGATGCCGTTGGTGCCCCACAGGTAGGGCACCGCGTATTGATTGCCGGGATCGTTGTTGGCCAGTTTGCTCAGCAGACCGTTGTCGAGGTTCTTCCAGCCCGGCAATTGATCGCGCGGCAGCGGGGCGAGGGCGCCCGCCTTGATCAGCGTTGGCAGGCTGAAGTTACTCGCCACCACCACGTCGTAACCGCTGCGGCTGGTCATCAGTTTGCCTTCAAGCATCTCGGCACTGTCGAAGGTGTCATACACCGGCGCAATACCACTGTCGCGCTGAAAATCGTGCAGCGTGTTCGGGCCGATGTAGTCGTACCAGTTGTAGACATGCACGCTCGGCGCATCGACTGCATTGGCGGCGGATGTCACGCCCAGACAGGCGAGCAGGCCCAAGTTGATATAGCCACGATGACGACGCATGATGCGGCACTCCTGGCCTGTGCAGGCCGGTGATGAACAGGAGCGGTCAGCCTATCGGGCCGATCTCGCCTGACCCATTCCCATCATGGGTTACTCAAAAGGGGTAGTGCGTGGACGCGTTGTTGCAGGAATTGCCAGTGCATCAAAGTCTGGCGCGGGTGTTTGCCGCTGTCGGGCAGGACGGTTTCTGGCGCGCTCTGGTGGACACCTTGCGCTTGCTGGTGCCGCTGGATAACGCGTTGGTAGCGCTGATGAAACCCGGCCAGGCGCCGCAATTGTTGATTGATTTCGACAGCAAGGGCCGCGCCGACGAACAGGAGGAACTGGCGGATTACACCGCAGGGATGTACCTGCTCGATCCGTTTTATCAAGCCGCCTCGACCGGCATCCACGACGGTTTGCACAGCCTGGCCTCGGTGGCGCCGGACCAGTTCCTGCACAGCGAGTATTACCAGAGTTACTTTCGTTCGGTGGTGGGCGAGGACGAGTTGCAGTTCATGATCAACGTCGAAGGCGGCGTGCTCGGTTTGTCACTGGGCCGATCGACGACGTTCGAATTGGCGGAGCAGGGGCGACTTTTGTGCGTGCGCGATTGGGTGCTGGCAGCGATGCGTCGGCATGTGCAGTTGTTGCCGCCGCAAGGTCCGGTCGCTGAAGCGGTGGCTGGAGATCTGGCGACGTTGCTTGATCGTTTCGATGCGCGGCTGACGGTGCGCGAGGTCGACACGGCGCGGCTGATTCTGCAGGGCTTCTCCAGCAAGGCGATGGCCCAGCAGATGGGGATTTCGCCGGAAACCGTCAAAGTCCATCGGCGCAATCTCTATCACAAGCTCAACGTGAACGGGCATGGCGAGTTGTTTGCGCTGGTGCTGAGACCCTTGTGACTTTTGGTCTTACCCAAAACCTGTGGGAGCTGGCTTGCCAGCGATGACGGTGGTCCAGTCAACCTTAATTCCGACTGACACACCGGCATCGCGGGCAAGTCGAATCGTCGCACCGCCCCTCCCACAGGGATTTGTGTTGTTCCGAGAGTTTTGTCCGTCAATCGATGCGTTGGAAAACCAAGGCTTTTAGGCCGCTTTGCGGATCGATATCGGGAAACTCCGGTGGATTTTCCAGGCGCTGCTCAAAGCGCAAACTCGGCGCTTCCTGCGTCACGCCATCGATCAGGAAGTCCGGGCCAAACGCCGGATCATTCATGCACGCCAGGACTACGCCGTCAGCGGTCAGCAGTTCCGGCAAACGGCGCAGCACGCGCTGGTAGTCCTTGGTCAGCAGGAAACTGCCTTTCTGGAACGACGGCGGATCGATGATCACCAGGTCATACGGGCCGCTGTTGATCACCTTGCCCCAGGACTTGAACAGGTCGTGGCCGAGGAAGCTGACCTTGCTCAGGTCATGCCCGTTCAGCCGATGGTTGTCGCGGCCGCGGCTCAAGGCTGCGCGGGACATGTCCAGGTTGACCACATGACTGGCACCACCTTCGATGGCCGCCACGGAAAAGCCACAGGTGTAGGCGAACAGATTGAGTACGCGCTTGCCCGTGGCTTGCTCGCGCACCCAGTTGCGCCCGTAACGCATGTCGAGAAACAGCCCGGCGTTTTGTTTGCGGCCCAGGTCGACGCGATATTGCAGACCGCCCTCGACAATGGTCATCTCGTCGATTTCGCCGCCGACCAGCCATTCGGCAGTGCTTTGCGGCAGGTAGCGATGCTGGATCAACAGCGTATGCGCGCCGCTCTGCTGCCACTCGGCCGAACCGCTGATGTTGAGCAGCAAATGCTTGAGATCTTCAAGCTGTTCAGGCACCGGTTCCTTGAACAGCGACACCAGCACCACGCCTTGCAGCCAATCCACGGTCAATTGCTCCAGCCCCGGCCAGCAACGCCCGCGCCCGTGGAACAGACGACGGGTTTCGCTCGGTGCCGCCGCGAGCGCGGGCAGCAAATGGGCGTGGAGGGTGGCGAGGGCTTCAGGGTTCATCGGTCACGGTCGGCAAGCAAAAGGGCCGGCATTTTAACCACAAATACAGCCGTGCGAACGTCTGTCGCGACCGGGTAAATACGGCCGTTGAGAAAAGACCTGTATCAAAAATGAATTTCTGCAAAGTCCGCCGCTCATACCAGATAAGCAGCGGATTCAAGCCGCTAAATCGTTAATGCAATTCAGGGAGTGCAGTTTCATGTGCCCAACACCGACGGCGGACACGCACCTTCCTGACGGGTTGATTCTGGTGGTTGAGGATGATCCGTTGATTCTGGAGTTTCTCTGCGAAATTCTTCAGGAGGAAGGTTTCAAGGTCGAGCCGCAAACCAGCGCTGACGCGGCTTCGGTCTATCTCGAGCATCACGCGCAGCAAGTCGCTTTATTGCTGACCGACATCACCATGCCCGGCACCCTCAATGGCGCCGATCTGGCTAATCTGGTCGGTGATCGCTGGCCGGAAAAACCGGTGATGGTGATGTCGGGCTATGAAACGCCGGAGACGTCCGGGGTCAAGCATCCGGTGGTGTTCATCAAAAAGCCTTGGGCCATCGGCCAGTTGCTCGATTGCGTCGCCAGCGCGTTCAAGCCCAAGGCTCCGCGCCTGCACTGACAAGTGCTACATTGCCGGGCACATTTGCCCGGCCCCTTGCCAGAGGAAGCGACTTTTGTCTGCTCACGATTGTGTTTTCGACCGCGCGTTCGGCGCGTTCCTGTTCGACATGGACGGCACCGTCCTCAATTCCATCGCCGCCGCCGAGCGCATCTGGTCAGCCTGGGCCGTGCGACAGGGCGTGGACGTCGCGTCGTTCTTGCCGACCATTCACGGCGCCCGAGCCATCGATACCATCAATCGGCTGAACCTGCCGGGCGTGGACGCCGAGGCGCAAGCCGCGTTTATCACCGAGGCGGAAATCGGCGATGTGGAAGGCATCGTCGAGATTCCGGGCGCGGCGGCATTTCTCAACAGTTTGCCCGTCGAACGCTGGGCCATGGTCACTTCGGCACCGCGTGATCTGGCCCTGCGCCGGATGGCCGCAGCGGGCATTCCGACGCCAGCGGTGATGATCACGGCGGAGGATGTCAAGGCCGGCAAACCTGATCCGGCCGGTTACCTCCTCGCTGCCAAGCGCCTGGGATTTGAACCCCGCGACTGCCTGATCTTCGAAGACGCCACCGTCGGCATTCAGGCCGCCGAAGCTGCCGGCGCAGCACTGATGATCATCACCACAACGCACCAGCACCCGTTGGAAACGTCCCACGCGACATTGGCCAGTTACGCTGAGGTCAGCGTCAACATCGACAACACCGGCCAGCTTCACCTGCATAAGAACTGATACAACGCAGACCCTGTGGGAGCTGGCTTGCCAGCGATTGCAGTGTGTCAGTCACTTGAAGAACCGGCTGTGCTGGCCTCATCGCTGGCAAGCCAGCTCCCACAGGTTTATCGGTGATCTTTCGGTTAGTAAACGCCGGGAAGCAAGCGCCAACTCCGCGCGCAGTAGGCGTCGTACTCGGCGCCAAACTGGCCGCGTAGCAAGGCCTCCTCCGAATGAATCCGGGCAATCAGCGGGATCAATGTCAGCGCCGCCAGCAGCAATCCGAGCACCGATCGAAACGCCAGCGCCCAACCCACGGCATTCACCACCAACCCCAGATAACTCGGATTGCGCAGGTGCTGGTAGATGCCGTCCGTGACCAGTCGATGCCCCGGCTGAATCGCCACCAACCCGCTGAATCGCCGCCCCAGCACAAACACCGGCCACAAGCGCAATGCACCGCCGATGATAAACAGCAGAGCCCCGAGCCAGCGCACCCCCTCGCCGCCAAACGTCCAGAAGTCGACGCGGTCGCAATACGCCGGCAAGAAGCCACTGAGCAAACCTATGACGCCGAACGCTGGCAGCACCCAGCGATTGGCGCGGTCCTCACGCTCGCCGGAACTCATGTTGACGTCGGTAAACAGCGACGCCACCACCATGGCCACCGTCGCCAGCGCGACCACCACCAGCGAGCCGTGGGCGAAAAACACCGCCACGCCGCCGATCCCCCAGACCGCCAGGCCGAGGTAGGCGAGGGTGGCGAGTACCGCCACCACGGTCATTTGCGCAGACATTTTCATGGTCACCTCATCGAGGGAACTGATGAGTGAAGTGTAGTGCGTGTCACCGAAGAACTGTGGGAGGGGGCTTGCTCCCGAATGCGGCGGGTCAGTCGACAGCGATGCGGGATGGCGCGGTACTTTCGCGATCAAGCTCGCTGCCACGGGGGACGGAGTCGGTGAGGACTTTTCTGAAGGTCTCCACCAGCGGCCGCAAATTGATCCGGTGCCAGGCTGCCCACAGCGGCGTGGTAAACGTCAGCCACGGCACCTCGCGCAAGACCACGCCCGGCGGCGCGTTATGGCTCAAGCCTTTCTGGATCATCGCGATGCCCAATCCCGACGCCACCAGCCCCAGCGCGGTAAACGGCTCGGTCGCCTGCATGCGCACATCCGGGGTGAAGCCTGCGCGGATGCACGCGCTGACGAACTCGTCGCTGGCATCCTGCCGAGGCTGCACGGCGATCCATTCCTGATCGGCCAGATCCTGTGGGCTCAACGATGCCGCGTAGGCCAATGGATGCTGCTCGGGCAACGCCAGCAGCATCGGATCATCAAGCACTTGAAACCCGAGCAAATCGGGATCGTCATCGGTCGGCGGCTCGCTCACCAGGGCGATATCGAGACTACGCTGTCGCAGGCCTTCCAGTTGTTCGGCGGAACTGAGGTTGTACAGCGCGACATGCACATTGGGTCGATCCACGCGCAATACGCGCAGGGCATTGGGCAGAACGCCGGCGTGCATGGCGTTTTCGATATAGCCGATGCACAACCCGCCTTCTTCGCCCCGGCCCAGCCGCTTGCCCAAGGATTCGAGGCGATTGGCGTGGGTCAGCAAGGCGCGGGTTTCGGCGAGGAACGTCTGGCCATCACGGGTCAGGCGAATACGCTGCTGGCTGCGTTCGAACAGCGTCAACCCGAGGCGTTCTTCCAGTTGGGCGATCTGCCGGCTCAGCGGCGACTGGGAAATATGCAGCCGTTCGGCGGCACGGCCGACGTGCTCTTCTTCGGCGACGGCGACGAAGTAGCGCAATTGGCGGATGTCGATCATGTCAGACCTCTGAGGACTCAAGTGCTGCACATTATGTCTTGGACGGTCTCGGCGTCGCAATCTAGGATTTGCTCAACGGTCACACAGACCAAGAACGAATGAGGACAATCCAATGAGTTTGAAAGACAAACTGCCCGGTCAACTGGGCTTCGGCACCGCGCCACTGGGCAACATGTTCCGCGTCATTCCCGAAGACGAAGCGCAGGCCACCGTGCATGCGGCATGGGAGGCCGGCGTTCGTTATTTCGACACCGCGCCGTTCTATGGCTCGGGCCTGTCGGAGATCCGCCTCGGTGAAGCGCTGAAACAGTACAACCGTGACGACTATGTCCTGAGCAGCAAAGTCGGCCGGGTGATTCTCGATGAAGTCGAAGACGCGGCGGCTCGCGACCTCGGCGAAAAGAGCGGGGTGTTTGAACACGGCCGCCCGAACAAGATCGTCAACGACTACAGCGCCGACGCGACCCTGCGCTCGATTGAAGACAGCCTCAAGCGCCTGCAAACCGATCGCCTCGACATCGTCTGGGTGCACGACATCGCTCAGGACTTTTACGGCGATCAGTGGCTGGAATACTTCAATCAGGCCCGCACCGGCGCGTTCAAAGTGCTGACGCGTCTGCGTGAGGAGGGCGTGATCAAGGGCTGGGGCCTGGGTGTCAACAAGGTCGAGCCCTGTGAACTGACGCTGGATCTGACCGAAGCACAGCCCGATGGCTTCCTGCTCGCCGGTCGCTACACGCTGCTCGACCATGAACGTCCGTTGCAACGCTTGATGGAGTCGGCGCGGGCGCAAAACGTCGAAATCGTCGTCGGCGGTCCTTACAGCTCGGGGATTCTGGCCGGTGGTGCGCACTTCGAATACCAGAAAGCCAGCCCTGAAGTCATCGCCAAAGTCGGGCAGATCCAGCGCATCGCCGCTACTTTTAACGTCGACGTAAAAGCCGCCGCACTGCAATTCTCATTGGCCAACCCGGCGGTCGCCGCTGTCATTCCCGGTGCGAGCAAACCGGGCCGCATCGCCGAAGACGTTGCGGCGCTGTCAGCCACCATTCCCGCCGGTTTCTGGCAGGCCATGCGGGAGGCAAAACTGGTCTCCGAACGCGCACCATTACCTATCGATGAGGTGAAAGCATGAAGATTGATCTGAGTGGAAAACTGGCTATCGTCAGCGGCAGCACGGCCGGTATCGGTCTGGGCATCAGCCAGTCGCTGGCCGAATCCGGCGCCACGGTGGTGGTGATTGGCCGCGACACGGCCAAGGTCGAACAGGCACTGGCGAGCATTCGCCAGAAAGTGCCGGGCGCACAATTGCGCGGTTTGACCGCCGATCTCGGTACCGCCGAAGGCGCGCAGACGCTGTTCGCTGCCGAGCCGAAAGCCGACATCCTGGTGAACAACCTCGGCATCTACAACAACGTGGATTTCTTCGACGCACCCGACGAGGAGTGGACGCGCTTCTATGAAGTCAACGTGATCTCCGGCGTGCGCCTGTCGCGGCATTACGTGCCGGCGATGGTCGAGCAGGGTTGGGGGCGGGTGATCTTCCTGTCTTCGGAATCGGGCGTGGCGACACCGGCCGACATGATCAACTACGGCGTGACCAAAAGCGCCAATCTGGCGGTGTCCCACGGTCTGGCCAAACGCCTGGCGGGCACCGGGGTTACGGTCAATTCGATCCTGCCGGGGCCGACCTACACCGACGGTGTCGAGGCGATGCTCAAGGACGCCGCCGCCGAGTCTGGCCGCAGCTTGCGCGACGAGGCTGACGCGTTTGTGCGCAGGGCCCGGCCGACCTCGATCATTCAGCGCGTGGCGGATGTCGAAGAGGTTGCGCATCTGGTGACCTACATTGCTTCGCCGCTGTCCTCGGCCACCACCGGCGCCGCTTTGCGCGTTGATGGCGGTGTGGTAGACAGCCTGACCATTTGAGTATTTGAAGAGAGATTTTTATGGCAACTGCATCCGCAACTATCGACATTCCGGCTTCGGCCGATCAGGTCTGGCAATTGATCGGCGGCTTCAACACGCTGCCGGACTGGCTGCCGTTCATTCCCCACAGCGAGCTGAGCGACGGCGGCCGCGTGCGTACTTTGCAAACCGCCGATGGCGGCGTGGTGATCGAGCGCCTGCAAGCGTTCGACAACGCAGCGAAGAGCTACAGCTATTCGATTGAACAGGCACCGTTTCCGGCCACTGACTATCTGGCGACGATCAAGGTTGAAGCTCAGGGGCAGGGCGCACGGGTGACTTGGTCAGGACGCTTCACGGCCAACGGCGTGAGCGATGAAGAAGTGGTGGCGCTGTTCAACGGCATCTACCAGGGCGGCCTCGAAGCACTGCGCGCCAATTACCCGGCTTAATCACCCAACACAAAAAACTGTGGGAGCTGGCTTGCCAGCGATGACGGTGCTCCAGTCAACATTTATACCGACTGACCCACCGCCATCGCTGGCAAGCCAGCTCCCACAGGGTTCCGCGGTGTTTTCAAGATTGCGAGATCAAACTCTGCCGACAATCCAGCACCAGTTTCGCCCCACCCAGGTCACTGCTGTTCACTTCAAGCGTAAAACCATGCAGACTGACAATCGCCGCGACAATCGACAACCCCAGGCCAAAGCCGCTGTGCGGCTGTCCGCCCTCGGCCCGATAGAAACGCTGAAACACCGCTTCACGTTCGGATTCCGGAATGCCCGGCCCGGAGTCGTGCACTTCAATCCGCGTATGCCCGGCGTCATTCACCCCGCGCAAGATCACCGTGCCGCCGGGTGGGGTGAATTTGATCGAGTTGCTCAGCAGATTCGCCAGCGCTTCAAACAGCAAGGCCCGGTCGCCATTGAGCGGCGGCAATGTCTCCGGCATGTTCAACTCGAAACGCAGCTCGCCTTCCTCGGCCAGCGGCAGGTAAAACTCGTGCAATTCCTGTAGCAACAACACCGGATCAAGCTCGACAAACCCCGAGCGACGCTGGCGATCCTCCAGCTCGGAAATCCGCAACAAGCCGCGAAACCGCGCCATCAGCGTATCCGCCTCGGCCAGCACCAGATCCAGTTGCGCCGCCTCCTGCGAGCCTTCGCCCGCCTGCTGCTGCATGCGATACAGCTGCGCACGCAGACGGGTCAGCGGTGTGCGCAAGTCATGGGCGATGTTGTCGCACACGCCTTTGACTTCATTCATCAAACGCTCGATGCGCTCGAGCATGGCGTTGACGATGGCGGCGAGCATGTCCAGTTCATCGCGGCGATTGGACAGCGGCAATCGGTGAGTCAGGTCGCCGGCGACAATCGACTGCGCACTGGCCTGAATCGCGCGGATGCGCCGCAACGGCCGGCGCCGCAGCAAATGCCAACCGGCAATGCCTGGCAGAATCGTCAGCGACACCCCCCAGAACAGCGCATGCAAAATGATTCGCGTCACCGCGAACAAGGAACCGTTGTCACGCAGCAACACCAGCCAGCGCCCATCGCGGGTCTGCGTGGCGACGGCGTCGCAGCTGTCATTGGGCAAGGTCGGGTCATCGGAGTTGGCGCAGTCGGCGAGCATGTGAATCTTGCCGTCCAGCGGCAGGCCGTCGGGGATCTGCTGGAGTGCGCCGCCGAGGTAAACGCCCTTGGCATCGAACAGGCCATAGGCGTCGATGCCGCGAATGTCGAAGGTCATGCTCGCGGCGAGGGCTTCTTCCAGTTGCTCGCCACGAAAGTGTGAAAACAGATGCTGACGTTGCATCAGCGAATGTTTGGCGAGGTTATCGAGGTAGCCGGAGACCTCGTAATACATGACCCCCATGAGGATCGCGCTCCAGGCCACAAACAACGAACTGTACAGCGCCAGCAAACGGCTGCTGGAGGAACGCCAACCGTCAGACGGGTTCGGCAATGACATAACCCGAGCCCCGTACCGTGCGAATCAGCGGCACGTTGCCTGCTGCGTCGATTTTCTTGCGCAGACGCCCGATGTGTACGTCTATCAGATTGGTGCCAGGGTCGAAGTGATAGCCCCAGACCTCTTCGAAAATCATCATCCGCGAGAGGATCTGGCCGCTGTTGCGCATGAGGAATTCCAGCAGTTTGTACTCGGTCGGCAGCAGCGTCAGCACCTGTTCGGCGCGGCGTGCTTCATGGCTGATCAAGTCCAGCTGCAGATCCGCCACCTGCAACGTGGTGGCCTGGGTGGCGCCGCTGTTCTGCCGGCGCAGCAACACTTCGACCCGTGCGGCCATCTCGTCGGTGGCAAACGGTTTGGTCAGGTAGTCATCGCCGCCTGCGCGCAAGCCGCGTACGCGCTCGTCGACATCGGAAAGGGCGCTGATCATCAGGATCGGCGTAGCCACGCCCATGGTGCGCAGCGTGGTGACGATGGCCAGACCGTCCAGCTCCGGCAGCATGCGGTCGAGGGTGATCAGGTCGTAATTGCCGCTCACGGCACGGTCGAGGCCTTCGCGGCCATTGTCGACCCAATCCACGTCGAGGCCGTGGCTGCTCAGTTCGGCGACGATTTCGCGGGCGGTCACGGCGTCGTCTTCGATGGTCAAAATACGCGTCATAGGGCTGGCCTTGATCGGTTCAAACGGAATGGCAGCATTTTGCCAAGAAATTTCCGT
The DNA here is from genome assembly GCF_044742875.1 of Pseudomonas sp. NPDC087817. Classification (NCBI taxonomy): domain Bacteria; kingdom Pseudomonadati; phylum Pseudomonadota; class Gammaproteobacteria; order Pseudomonadales; family Pseudomonadaceae; genus Pseudomonas; species Pseudomonas sp. NPDC087817. The sequence goes on along the minus strand of NZ_JBIUVJ010000008.1, from coordinate 87,211 downwards.
GACGCTTTAAATTAACTTTCATGTTGTAGCTGGCATTCACGTGACCTGGAAATAAATTTGTCGAAACATTGATATCATCTGGCCATAACTTCAAGCAGGAGTGGTTCCGTGCGTATCTTGATTCGCCGTGGCTGGATGCCGATCACCGCTTTATTACTGGCTCTGCTGAGCGCTTCGACCTTTGCCGCCAATACGCCCTGTTCCGGCAAAAAGGGCGGTATTGCTCGCTGCGACGGCGATCTGTTCCTGTGCAATGACGGGTCCATCAGCGGGTCGAAGAAAAGCTGCGCAGTCATGTTCGGCAACGAGCGTCAGGTTCGCCCGCAAAACCTTCTTCAAAGCAACGATGGCTGTGCCTGTGGCACGGGCTCGTTTTGCACCGGCCCACGGGGTGGCGTCTATTGCCTGACACCCAGCGGTAACAAGAGCTACAGACGTAAGTGATCGGCTTTGTGCCAATGCATAAAACCCGCTGCAAACCGCCTCTTGTTGCAATTTGCAATGTCCTAAGAAGTTCATCTTTTCTAATTGATTGAAAAATAACGATTTATTTAATGATGGCGACTGGCACGGTCACTGCAATTCATCTTGCGACGAGTTGTAACACCATTTTTCATGCCTGGAGCACTACAACAATGAATAGATCCTCTGATGGGTTTTATCCTGCCTACGAAGGAGAGTCGAGCAACGTCTCAGGCGTGTCCTGGGGCGCGATCTTCGCCGGTGCGGCGGCCGCCGCTGCCTTGTCGATGATTCTGGTGCTGCTTGGCTTCGGTCTGGGTTTCTCTGCCGTTTCGCCATGGGCCGGGGAGGGCATCAGCGCCAAGGGCCTGGGCATTTCGACGATTGTCTGGCTGGCGGCGACGCAGATCATCGCTTCCGGGCTGGGTGGCTACATTGCCGGTCGCCTGCGAGTGAAGTGGGCGAACATGCACGGTGATGAAGTGTATTTCCGTGATACCGCCCATGGCTTCCTTGCCTGGTGCGTGGCCACACTGGTCACCGCGATTCTGGTGGTCGGTTCGGTCAGCAGCGTCATCAGCGGTGGCGTTCAGGCTGGTGCCAGTGTTGCCGGCGGTGCAGCCAGTGCTGTGACACAAGCAGCCGGTACTGCAGCGGCCAACACCGACAGCAACCAGTACGGTTACTACATCGACAACCTGTTCCGCGATGATCGTCCGGCGTCCGTCAGCGATGACGCGGCCCATGGCGCAGTGGCGCGGATCTTCGCTCAGAGCTTGGCCAACGGTCAGCTCAGCGCTGAAGACCGCACCTACCTCGCTCAACTCGTCGCGCAACGGACCAACCTGAGCCAAGCCGATGCCGAACGTCGTGTCGATGAGGTTTACGCCCGCACTCAGAAAGCCATTGCCGACGCCAAGCTGAAAGCCCAGCAAGCGGCCGATACCGCTGCGAAAGTCGCTGCCTGGACCTCGCTGTGGATGTTCGTTGCGCTGCTGGCCGGTGCGTTCTTCGCCAGCCTCGCCGCTACTTTCGGCGGTCGTCGTCGCGATGCGGTCGAGTACGTCGAAGTCGAAACCTATACCGCTACCACCACACTGCCCCCAGTCCGTTAAATAGGGAGAATCACCATGCGCTCATTACTGCTGTTTTTCCTCGGCGTACCGATCCCGATCATCATCCTGATCGCCCTGTTCGTGCACTGATTGCTCTATTGGGGCCTCTTGCCTCGGCCGCTTCCACCTTCGGGTGGAAGCGGCTTTTTCATGTATGGCTCGGCGGGTCATCAATTTGGCTTCAACGGGTAGTCGAACTAGTATTTCTGACAGGTGTTGTTGCGTGAGGGTACTGCTGCAATCGAGGCATGAATGAACACGACGTTTATTCAGATTCTGCTTCGAGGAACTGGACATGAATACGCGGTTGAGACCTGAAAGCGCAGGAACGCTTGATCCTGCTTTTGCTGATGCGGGGGTTTTAACGTTTCCATTGAACGGATTGCCTGATCTTGAGGCGGTAGCCGTTTTGGCACTGCCGGACAAAAAGACTCTGGTTGGGTTTTACCCGTTTGAATTGTATGGCCCGGCCACCGTTGCCCGATTCCACGAGGACGGAACGCTGGACACTCAATTCGGCGAGGGAAAGGGGTTTATAGAAATCGCTCTGGAAAACGCAATCATGGCGCATGTTATCGGGCTCAGCCTCCTGGAGGATGGCGCATGGCTGTTGCGGGGCACCTATGAGCGAGAAGACGTTGGTGTAGAGGGTATTGCGCTTGTACGCTGTCTTTCTGACGGGCAGCAAGATCAGTCTTTCGCTGAAAAAGGTGTTCGTTACCTACGTTTCGATCAAATGGATAAGCCTGATTCAGGTACATCCACTCATCTGAAATCACGCTCGCAGCGTTGGAAGAAAGCCTTTTCTTCACAGGCGAATGCGGCATCAAGCGTTTCCATGGCCCAGCAGTCCGACGGCAAAATTGTCGTGGTCTTCTATCTCTATAACTATGAGACCGAGAAGTGGCGTGGCATTGTTCTGCGACTCAACGCCGACGGGTCCAGCGACAAGACATTCAATGACCACGGATTTGCCCTGATCGAGTTCGGCAACAGTTCCAATTTTGCCTTGGGTGTCGCCATTCAGTCAGACGGGAAGATTCTCGTCTGTGGCCGATATAACGACGACCAACCGGGACTTCAAGGTGGATATCTGACGCGTTTCGATGCGGTCGGGCGTATCGATAGCACATTCAATGGCGGTGAGGTTTTCAAACTGAAAACCCGCTGGGAGGAACTCAACGCTGTATCGGTCAGGGAAAGCGATGGCCTGATCGTCGCCGCCGGTGCCGCATCCCCCGTGGGCGTCGTGCAAGGGGCGCTGGTAGTGCTCAATGCCAATGGCCACTTCAATCTGGTCTTTAACGGCGGGAAACCGTTGTATTCGCCATTGCTGGAGTCGGGTACTCATTGGAAAAACTGCGTGGCGCACACAGATGGATCAATTGTCGTCGGGGGACATGGTAGCGGTGGACTTATCAACGGTGGTGACAGCTGCGTAGTTGCTCGCTATCGGGCTGACGGATCTCTTGATCCAGCATTTAATGGAACAGGGTTTGCCGTTTTCGCCGATAAAGAAAAGACGAGCTATTACAAGAGCATGAGCGTGATGGAGGATGGACGAATCATTGCGTGTGGTTTTCACGAACTCGATCCTTGGGTGGGACCTTTGATTGGGGGCTGGGTCATACGCTATCTGGTTTGACGCAGTACGATGCCGGGTGTGTGCTCTGGCCGCTTTCGCTCTGGTGGAAGCGGCTTTTTGATTTCTGCCGGAGCAGCGGCGAGAATCGCCAGCGAAAGTGGATGGGCCGCTTTCGCTGGCAGTTAAGGATGAGCACGTTGGACAAGAAGGACATCAAGCGGCGACTGGTAGAAATGCTCGACGCTGGCCGCTCAAAGAGCGAAACCTTCAAGGCGCTGTCGGGGGGCAAGGTCAAGGATCGCGTGCTGGCGGCCTGGATCGGTAGTCGTCTGGATCCGGCCCTGAGAAAACGCCATTCGCTCAAAGTCACTGTTCTGGTGGTGCTGACGGCTATTCTCGGGCTGCTCGGGATGCTCGCCGGGCTGGTGCAAATCAACGAGGGCGGCGTCGCAATGGCGGTGGCCATCGTGCTGATTGCCGGTGCCATTCCGCTGTTTTTTGCATGGGGCTTCTACAAAGGGATCGCGTTGGTTTACACGATCTACATAACTTTCACGATGAGTCAGGTTCCGCGCCTGTTTGTCGGCTACAGCGAAGAACCCGTGTCGACGGTGGTCGGCGTGGCCTTCACGCTGGCCATGATGTTCTACGCCGCGTGGGTCAAATCGCTGCTGTTCCCGGACCTCGCCCTTATCGGGCCAAAAAAGATCAAGGGCCAGTTTGTCTTTTCCAACTGATCGTTGAACAATCCGACCGTTTCACTGGCCTGGATCAATATTTCCGTTGGCAATCTCGCCTAACGTAAATGATCCAAGCCTTAGCCGGGACATGAACTACATTGTCCTCGCGCGCATCTTGTAGCGCTGACGGAGTACCCCGCGAGCCCGCCCGATCGAAGAATTAAACGGGCCGCAAGGTGTAGTGCAGCAAGGAGCTGACGCGACACTCCCCTGAACCTTTTCACGGATGAACACCGCAATGCACTGCCTAGAAAGAACCTTCGATATCCAGCCGTTGGCGCAGGCGGATATGACTGTCCATATCAACGGTCAACCGGTCACCGCCGCCATTGGCGAAACCGTCCTCAGCGTGATTCAGTCCCTCGGCGTGCGCCAGATCGCCCGCAACGATCATGACCAGATCAGCGGCGCCTACTGCGGCATGGGCGTGTGCCAGTGCTGCCTGGTGAAAATCAATGGCCGGCACAAACGCCGCGCCTGCCAGACCGTGGTGCGCGACGGCATGCACATCGAAACCCAGGTCAACCGCATCGCCGGGCAGGAGGTCGTATGAGCCTGCAACCGGTAATCGTCGGCGGTGGCCCGGCGGGCATGGCGGCGGCCATCGAACTGGCCCGCCACGGCGTGCGCTGCACGTTGTTGGAAGAGGCTTCGCGCCTCGGCGGTGTGGTCTATCGCGGCCCGCTGCGTGACGGCGTGCAACTGGATTATCTCGGGCCGCGTTATTCCGAAGCGCTGGGCAAACTGCACGGCGAATTCCAGGAGCAATCCGGCCTGATCGACGTGCACCTCAATCATCGCGTGGTCGGCGCCGAAGGCACCCGTGCCCTGGTGGTGCTGGACGGCGACGAGCAACTGCACGAGTACGAATATTCGCAACTGCTGTTGTCCGCCGGTTGCCACGAACGCAGCGTGCCGTTTCCCGGCTGGACGCTGCCCGGGGTAATTCTGCTCGGCGGTCTGCAACTGCAAATCAAGAGTGGCGTGGTCAAGCCGCAAGGGCCGGTGATCATCGCCGGCACCGGGCCGTTGCTGCCGCTGGTGGCGACGCAACTGCATGCATCCGGCGTCAAGGTCGCGGGCGTGTATGAGGCCTGCGCGTTCGGCAAGATTGCCCGCGAAAGCCTGGCGCTGCTGAACAAGCCGCAATTGTTCCTCGACGGCTTGAGCATGCTCGCCTACCTGAAACTGCACGGCATCCCGATGAACTACGGCTGGGGCGTGGTCGAGGCGCATGGCGAGGGTGAGCTGAAAAGCGTCAGCGTCGCACCGTATTCCGACACCTGGGAGCCGGACATGACCCGCGTCGAGCGTTTTGAAGCGCAGACATTGGCCGTCGGTTACGGCTTCATCCCGCGCACCCAGCTCAGTCAGCAAATGGGCCTCGATCACGGCTTCAGCGACGACGGCTATCTGCGCGCCAACGCGAACATCTGGCAGCAAAGCAACGAACCTCACGTGCATCTGGCCGGTGATATGGGCGGGATTCGCGGCGGTGAAGCAGCGATGTTGGCCGGCAAGATCGCCGCGACCTCGATCCTGCTGCAACGCGGTGTGCTGGAAGAAGACCTGGCCCGCGTTCGCCGCGACCGCTATCTGGGCAAACTGAAAGCCATCGTGCGTTTCCGCGCAGCCGTGGACCGCTACACCGAACGCGGCGTCGGCCAGACCGCATTGCCGGCCGCCGACACGGTAATCTGCCGCTGCGAACACGCGACCCGCGCCGACATCGACCGGGCGCTGGAGCAGGGCGTGCAAGACATCGCCAGCCTGAAAATGCGCACCCGCGTAAGCATGGGCGATTGTCAGGGGCGGATGTGCGTCGGCTATTGCAGCGACCGTCTGCGCCAGGCCACCGGACGCAAGGACGTCGGTTGGCTGCGCCCGCGTTTCCCGATTGATCCGATCCCTTTTTCCGCGTTCCAGTCCATCGGCACGGAGGCCGCTTCCCATGAGTAAGTTCTACGACGTGGTCATCGCCGGCGGCGGCGTGATCGGGGCGTCATGCGCCTATCAATTGTCCAAACGCAAAAACCTCAAAGTCGCGCTGATCGACGCCAAGCGCCCGGGCAATGCGACGCGCGCATCGGCCGGCGGTTTGTGGGCGATCGGCGAGTCGGTCGGCCTTGGCTGCGGGGTGATTTTCTTCCGCATGATGTCCGCCAACCGCAAGCGCGAAACCCAGGGCGCGGCGGTGGCCGTGGACGCCAGCACACCGCACATCCTGCCGGAGTCATTCTTCGATTTCGCCTTGCAGTCCAACGCGCTGTACCCAGAGCTGCACCGTGAGTTGCAAGACAACCACGGCATGGATTTCAAGTTCGAAAAGACCGGGCTGAAATTCGTGATTTATGACGACGAGGATCGGCTCTACGCCGAGCATATCGTCGGCTGCATCCCGCACCTCGCCGATCAGGTGCGCTGGCTCGATCAGGCCGCGTTGCGCGAATCCGAACCGAGCGTCAGCCATGAAGCCCGTGGGGCGCTGGAGTTTCTCTGCGACCACCAGGTCAGCCCGTTCCGACTCGCCGATGCCTACATGGAAGGTGCGCGGCAGAACGGCGTGGATATCTTCGTCAACACCAACGTCACCGGCGTGTTGCATCACGGCACACGGGTGACCGGCGTACAGACGGCCGAGGAGGGCGTGTTCCACTGCAAGACACTGATCAACGCCAGCGGTGCCTGGGCCGCAGACTTGAGCGAGTGGGCGACCGGCATCCGCATTCCGGTGAAACCGGTCAAAGGCCAGATCCTGCTGACCGAGCGCATGCCGAAAATCCTCAACGGCTGCCTGACCACCAGCGACTGCTACGTGGCGCAAAAGGACAACGGCGAGATCCTGATCGGCAGCACCACCGAAGACAAAGGCTTCGACGTCACCACCACCTACCCGGAAATCGCCGGGCTGGTGCAGGGCGCGGTGCGCTGCTTGCCGGAGCTCAAAGACGTCAACCTCAAACGCACCTGGGCCGGCCTGCGCCCGGGCTCGCCGGATGAATTGCCGATTCTGGGGCCGATGCGTGGAGTGGAGGGGTATCTCAATGCCTGCGGGCACTTCCGTACCGGCATTCTGACCTCGGCGATTACCGGTGTGCTGCTGGACAAACTGGTCAATGACGAACCGTTGCCGCTGGACATCACGCCATTCCTCGCAGACCGCTTCGAGAAGGCCCCGGTCAAGCTAGCACCCGAGCTGGAACCAGCCTGACCACAATCCCCCTGCAACCCCCTGTAGCAGCTGCCGAAAGCTGCGATCTTTTGATCTTGATCTTCAAAATCAAAAGATCGCAGCCTCCGGTAGTTCCTACACAGTCATCGTGGTGAGCGGATCTAGCAAACCGCCGCACCGACCTGACAATCTGCACAGCAGCCCAAAAAACCACGACTTCGATCCTTCAGAAACACCGCGTGCCTGTGGTGAGGGAGCTTGCTCCCGCTGGGCTGTGAAGCGGACCTTAAACATGCGACCTCGATCTTTCAGAATTACCGCGTACCTGTGGTGAGGGGATTTATCCCCGATGGGCTGCGCAGCAGCCCCAAAATCTGAGAATTCAATCTTTCAGAAAAACCGCGCACTTGTGGCGAGGGAGCTTGCTCCCGCTGGACTGCGCAGCAGGCCCAAAACCTGAGAATTCAAACCTACAGGAATACCGCGTACTCAGGATTTACGACTGCTGCGCAGTCGAGCGGGACGGTGCGACGATTCGACAAGCTCCCTCGCCACAGGTGTTCTGTGCTGGGGCTTAGTCCGGAATCTGCAAATTATCCAACACCCGATTCACCGCCAACTCCCCGAGCATGATCAGCTGCGCAATCCCCAACAACGTCCGGCGTTGCGACACTGGCAAGAGGTGGGCGAAGTCACTGGCGATGGTTCTTGCTGAAGCAAGGGTCTCGAAGGCATCGGCCAGCATCTCCTCGTTTTTGAAGTCGGCGGTGACGGCATACATCCTGCGGGTTCTACGGGGCGGTGGCGTGGACCCAGGCGGGCAGAGGTAGTGATCGAGCGCGCGGTCGGCGGCGTCGTTGAGTTTTTTCGAATCGAGGGATTCGTAGGGGGAGGTGAGATCGGTTTCGGGTGGGTTGGGTGTTGGTTTGATCATGGTGAAACTCCTTGATTGTCGGAGCCGCCACATTTCGCTGCGAAACGAAGAGAGGTGGCAGCTGTACGCAGGTTCGCAGACCGGGAATCAAGGAACCCGGCATACCCGAAGGTATCCCGCGCACAGCCGCCATGAAGCACCGTTGCAATAAATCTTGAGAGCAACGATAGGGAGCGCTGTGCGCCTTGATTGATCCGGGCTGCGAAACCCGATCGCTGATTCGTCAGCGACCGCACCACAATAGAACCCGCCCCCAAGGCGCACAAGCCGGTGGATTCTGGCGTAGCTGTAGGCAATTACGCAAGGTCGTGTAGCCTGATTACGTGTCCTGGCGTGTCATTTAAACGCGAGTGTTTAAAAGTAAGAAGATCGCAGCCCTGTTTCAATCGATATATTTTGGGAACACACGCAGGGGGGCCTTGGCATGCTCGCTCGGCCTCCTGTTGGGCTGTGCTTGCTTATGCCGTTTCGATCTGGCCTTGAGGTGGCCTGACATGTTTTGTTCGCGCTACATGAATCACTTACTGGTATTAGTCCCGACACGCAAAAAAAAACTCGGGCGGTGCGTGTGGTCGATCTCCGGTTTGATGAGCTCGGTTTGATAAAACATCTCGACAAAACCTATGTCGGGCCAATCAGCCGGGGCTTCACATTCCTGGGAAAGCGTTACCCCGTCCAATAGCCTCTTATGTTGGTTTCTCAGCTTCGAAAGAACGTCAACTCTAGGGGTAAGCCTCATCCGCTTCCCCTGACGAGAAAGTGGACGAGGTGGGTAACGTTTTTCCTTAATAACTTATGTCGGGAGAGACGGTGGCTGAGTGCTCTACGGGAACATCGGTCCAACCAACGCTATGGCTTTCATTCCTTGGCCTGACAAGAAGTCATCTCGTTGGGTGAACAAGGGGTAGGCGGCGGAAAGACTGTATACAGTGTTGCTAAATGGTGCCTCATCACTCCATGTAAAGTACTTATCAGCAATGTTGTTGTTTTCTGGTGTGAATTTGGCAGTAAGGATTTCGAGGATGCGGCGGACTTCGGATTGTTTGACGGGCCGGCCGCCGACTTCCATTGTCCATGGTTTGTATTGTGCGCGAGTCACACGGCGCTCCCTGCTGAAAATGAATCTGATGACGCGGCTGGTCGTTACACGAATCTCCCTTGATTGGTGGGCTGCATCGGTTACAGTGATTGTCGCTGTCCCGTTTCCTTCGCTTCTAATGATGCCATTCGAGTCAACAGAGGCGATTAGCGGGGCGGAAGATTTATATGTGTAAGGAAGGGCCCCGCCTTGCGCCTTGCGGTCCGCTGTTGTGTTGGCCGGGTCGACGCCGGTGCGCGGCCAATTCAGTCCAGCGTCTGTGATCGAAATGTTAAACCCGTTGAGGGTGAGCGGTGAGGTATCCACGATAAGTGGGGTGGTTACGGTCAGCGTTCTGGCGACGGAAATCTCCCCGGGAGCATACAGCGCCTTGGCGGTAAAGCTGTGCGCTGCCAGGTTCAGGCCTGGCACTTCAAGTTCCCACCTGCCATTACTGGCGCCCACCTCCGCTATGCCTTTGGGTGTCGTGCCATCAAAGATCTGGACTTTCAGACGCGGTGTGCCGCCGCCGGTCAACTTGACGGTGGTATCGACCGTGGTGCCTTTATCGGGGATCTCCACGTCCTTGGAGTCTTTCACCGAAGTGATGGTTGGCTTGATGGCATTGGAAAGGGTGAAGATTCTGCCAAGCGATACCTGCCCCGTACCGTACAGCGCCTTGGCAGTGAGCGTGCGAGTACCAATACCGGTCAGCGTGATATCGCAGGTCCAGATGCCAGCGGTATTGGCCGTGTATTTACCTTTTGAAGCCCTATTGTCGAAGACTTCGACTTCCTGAAGCGATGCTGCGGTGCCGGTCAGTTTGATCTTCGGATCGACTGTGCCACCTTCATGCGGAATGTCTTCACCCTTGGAGTCTTTCACCGTGCTGATTACCGGTTTCACATCCTGCACGGCTTTGACGTTGTAGACGCGCGACGGGAAGGTCACGGCCTTGGATTCATCGGTGCTGCCATCAAAGGTCACCTTAAACTCGATGTTCAACGTCGTGTTATTTTTAAGACCGCGCAAATCGGCCACGGGAGTCGCTGGGTAAGGTCCTTGGATCACGCCACTACCGACCAACGGGGCCCCTTCATAGGTGGTCTTTTTGTATGCCGAATTATCTGCATTGGTGCCGACATAGCGCAGCCAGATCTTTTGATTCGCGGCGATCAGCGGCCATGGCGCAACTCGGGTGAGTGCGCCGTTGGCTAAGGCGATGGCATCGAGTTCGTCGTTGGGCGCCCCATCGATGGTCGGTTTGGTGAGTTCTGCATGTCCAGCCGGGATGACCTGCACGTTTAAGGCAAATTCGGCGGATTTGGTCGGCGTACCGTTGCGAGTGACGGTGTAGAACACCTTCACCGCCTTGCCCAGGTTGAAGGCCACCACCGTATTGGGAATCGCAATTTCTTTCTGGCCAACGGTGCTCACGGGTACCGCCGCCGAGGTGTGCGAGCCCCCGGCCGGAGTGCCGTTGGCGCCAGTCCAGGTCACGCTGAGCTGGTCGGTGCTGGCCATGCCGGCGTACTGCGGCACCACCACGGTCAAGCGATTCTTGGCGGCGATCGGGTTCAGTGTGCTGCTGCCCGGGGCTTCCTTGATGGAAGGTTTGATCGGCGTTGCCAAGGGGACCTTGACTGTGTAGGAGCGCAGCTGAAAACTCACGGCCTTGGTTTCATCGGTATTGCGATCAAACCCGACCCTGAATTCCACCCGCAGTGACGAGCCATCCTTCAAACCGCGCAGGTTGGGGGTAATTGGTCCTGGGCCATTGGGCAGCCCCCCCTGGGCCAATGGAGTCGCCACATAAGGCGCCGAGGTGTAAACCGTATCATCGGCGTTGGTCCCGAAATACCGTAACCACAAGGTTTGTCCCACGGCAATCAGCGGCCAACGGGCGATACGAGTACTACCACCAGCCGGCAAGGCCGTGACATCCAGGACATCTCCGGCGGCCCCATCGATGGTCGGTTTGGTGAGTTCTGCATGTCCAGCCGGGATGACCTGCACGTTTAAGGCAAATTCGACGGATTTGGTCGGCGTACCGTTGCGAGTGACGGTGTAGAACACCTTCACCGCCTTGCCCAGGTTGAAGGCCACCACCGTATTGGGAATCGCAATTTCTTTCTGGCCTACGGTGCCCACGGATACCGCCGCCGAGGTGTGCGAACCACCGGCCGGCGTATTGGCAGCGCCAGTCCAGGTCACGCTGAGCTGGTCGGTGCTGGCCATGCCGGTGTAGTGCGGCACCAACACGGTCAAGCGATTCTTGGCGGCGATCGGGTTCAGTGTGCTGCTGCTGCCCGGGGCTTCCTTAATGGAAGGTTTGATCGGCTGGGCCAAGGCGACCTTGACGGTATATTTCCGCACAGGAAAACTCACCGCCTCATTCACGTCCTGGCTGCCCCCCAATCCGGCTTTGAAATACAGGGTCAGGTCTGAGCCGTCTTTCAGGTTTTGCAGGTCGGCCAGCGGGATCTGGTGCAGGTAATAGCCTTGGTCGACCCACCCCTGGTTGGTCTGTGAGCCCGGTGGCTGCAAGAACGTCTTGTCGTATTTGCTTTCGTCTTTGTTGGTGCCTTCCACGCGCAACCAGACGTATTGCTTGAGCGCAATCAGCGGCCAACTGTTGATGCGTATCGTCGCGTTAGCGGTCAAGGCTCTGACGTCCAGCTCCGGCCCCTCGCCGTTGTTCGCCGCTTGCGTGATCAAGGGCTTGCCCAATGCCGGGTCTTCTTGCGGAATCGCCAGCACCGTCAGCGCCAACTCTTTCGAAGGCACAGGCGCTCCCGCGCGCGTCACGGTGTAGCTCACCGTCACCGCTTTGCCCAGGTTGAAGGCCACGACTGCGTTTTTCAGCGGGATCGATTGTGGTCCCAGCGTGGTCACGGTTTTTTTCGCGGAGGTGTCCGAGCCGTTCGGTGGCGTACCGGTCCAGGTGACGATGATGTCATCACCGATGGCCATACCGGTGTAGTCGACGATGGCAGTCAGGCTGTCCTTGGCCGCCAACGGGTTGAGGCTGGTGCTGCCATTGGCCTCTTTGATCTTCGGCGCGTCCAGATCCAGCGCCGCGCCAATACGCAACGTCAATTCATGCGAATTCCCCAGCATCACCCCCGCCCGCTGAATGCTGTAATCGGCGACCACCGTGCCGTTGAGGTTGGCCGTCACGTATTGCTTGTTTACGGTGATGCGCACAGGTTTGCCGGCGGTGGCGGGTATCAGGTCGATATGGCCGCTGGTGCTGCCGCCGCTGGCCGAACCGCGCCAGCGCCAGGTCACGCGGTCCTTGTCGCGGGTGCCCAAATACGGCACCACCAGCGTCGCACCGGTGGGCGGCACCTTGTCCGGATCAAGCGCATCATTGTCTGCACCTTCGACTTCCGGTCGGTCAAAGGTTGGCAAGGGCACGCCGACCTGCATCGGGAATACCAGCGATTCGCGCACGCTCAGTAATGCGGTTTCGCTGTTGGTGACGATGTAAAAAACCTTGACGTTCAGGCCGTTGAAGCGCCGGATTTCGGCATTGCTCACGTTGCGTTGGACGGGCTGGTTTTCCGCGATGTCGCCAACCGGACGCGGGTCTTCGTAATAGACCGTGCTACCACCCGGTGCCTGGGCTTGCCAGATCAGATTGATCTGGTCGCTGCTGTTGCGACCGGGATACCAGGGAATGTTCACCGTCGCCCAGGTTGTCTCCGGCGGCAAGTTGCCACCCGGGGCCTCGTCCACGGTAGGGGCGCGCAGTTGGCTGATGTCACCAATCACCGTGGCGCTGGCATTTTTCGAAGGACGGTCGGCTGCACCGCTGCGCTGACGGATGTAGCCTACCGAGGCGCTGCCCTTGGCGATGGCCCTGACCGATGCATTGGGAATGGAAAACTTGAGCGGGAGGTCGACGAAGTTGACGGGCGATTCAAGTGGCCCGACGATGATTTGCGAGCCTTGCGCCGGGGTGCCTGTCCAGGTCAGGAAGACCTTGTCACCGACCTTGAAATCAGCCTCCGGGGTATTGACCAGAACCACCACATCGTCATCGCCGAGCTGGTCGAGATTGATGCTGTTGGTCGGCTGGCCTTTGACCAGCACCAAGGGCTCCTTCAGTCGATTGCCGCCCAGATCCACCAGCACTTTGCGAATGGCCGACCACGGCGCGCGCTCGTCCGGGTAGTTGCCGCAGCGATCGACGACCTGATAAGCCACCGCCACTTCCGGGCCATCACCCGCCGTCTCGATCACGGCGCGACTGAACACCACGTCGATCGGATGGCGGGCCGGGTCCAGGGCCTGTTCCGGCGTGACAACGTGAGTGACCTGCTGACTGCCCCAGCGGGCGAGGATGCGATCGTAGCGGGTGAGGTTGCGGTAGGGCACGATGCGCATCGTCACGCCTTTGGCCGGCAGGGTTTCATCGACCTCGTCATGGTCGAGGGAAAACTTCAGATCGGAGTGGCCGTCATCGCCGGGAATGTCATCGTATTCGCCGGGACGCGTGAGCTTGACCAGCAGGATCAGTTCGGGTTTGGAATCTTCCGACGTCTGGTTCTTGTAGGTGATCCGGTAAAACACCGGCTTGGCCTCGCCGTCGAGCACGTGGGCTTTGGGAATGGTGAACGACAGGTCTTTGTTGAGTTCGATATCGAGATCGAGGGTCTTGCTCCAGATCGCCGAATTGGCATTGCCCCAGAACACCTCGGCCTTGTCGCCAATGTTCATGTTGAACCAGGCGGGAATGATGCCTTGCAGATCGTCTTCCACCGCCCGGATGGGAATGCCACCGCTGTAATGCTCGGCGGGATTCAAGGCGACCAGCGCGGGAAAGTACAGCGGTTTGAGGGCTAGCGGGTGTTGGGACGTGGTCATGGCGGCGGGCTCCGGTCGATGGTGGGGGCGACGGAGTGATTGAACGTGGGATTGGCGGAATGCGCACCTGTCAGATCTGACAGGTGCGGAGGGTTTTTCGACGAACGGTCATTACCAAAAAGCGAAGGTTAAAAGATCGCAGCCTTCATCAGCTCTTACATGGAGCTGGCCCGGGAAGGGCTCAGATTTTGCGCGATTCTTCTTCCAGTTGATCCGATTCAAACAACCGTGCCAGCTCCGCCCGGGCTTCCTGGGCGGTTTGCAGGACTTTGGTGGCGTCGTCGTACACCGCGTGTTGCGCCTCCAGCACTTGTTCGTCGTGGTGCTTGAAGCGCTTGATCCGCGCATCGGCCTGCGCCTGGGTCAAGCCGAGACCGACCAGCGTGCGTCGGCTCATTTCCAGGCTCGAATAATAGGTTTCCCGAATCGCCTCCGCGCCGACATCGACCAAGCGGTGGACGTGTTGACGGTTGCGCGCCCGGGCGATGATTTTCATGCGCGGGTAGAGCTTGCGTACCACCTCGGCGGTCTTGATGTTGGTCTCCGGGTCATCCGTGGCAATCACGAAATATTCCGCTTCGCCAACCTTGGCCGCATTGAGGATTTCCGGGCGCATCGGGTCGCCATAGAACACCGGCACCCCGCCGAAGCTGCGCGACAGTTCGATGGTTTCCACCGAGGTGTCCAGCGCGACGAACCTGATGTTCTGCGCGCGCAGAATCCGCGCGACGATCTGGCCCATCCGGCCCATGCCGGCGATCACCACACGCGGGGTTTCGGTGTCGATCTCGCGGAATTTCTCGGGCACTTCCACGGGCTGTACCTTGGGGCTGACCAGCCGTGCGCAAATCAACAGCAACAACGGCGTCAGCGCCATCGACAGGGTGATGGTCAGCACCAGCAAGTCGTACAGGCGCGGTTCGAACAGACCCTGATCGCGACCGATCTTGAACACCACAAAAGCAAACTCACCGCCCGCCGCGAGGACGATGCCGAGGCGAATTGCGCTGATTCTGTTCAAGCCGCCGGCCAGGCGTCCCACCACAAACAACAGCGGCAGTTTCAGGCCGATCAACAGCAGCGTCAGCCCCAACACGGTGATCGGTGCACTGAGCAGCAGACTCAGATTGGCACCCATGCCGACACTGATGAAAAACAACCCCAGCAGCAGGCCCTTGAACGGCTCGATCTGCGCTTCCAGTTCATGGCGGTATTCCGAGTCCGCCAGCAGCAGGCCGGCAAGAAACGCCCCCAGCGCCATCGACACACCGACCAGATCCATCAACCACGCCGTGCCGATCACCACCAGCAACGCCGTGGCCGTGGACACTTCCGGCAGGCCGGTTTTCGCCACCACGCGGAACACCGGGCGCAACAGATAACGCCCGCCGACCACCACCACGGCGATCCCGCCGAGTACCTGCAAACCGTGATTCAGACTCTCGGCATTGCTGGTGGTGTGATCACCGCCGGCAAGCATCGGTACCAATGCAATTAGCGGAATCGCGGCGATGTCCTGAAACAGCAGAATGGCGAACGCCAGGCGCCCGTGGGGGCTGGTCAGTTCCTTGCGCTCGGCAAGGCTTTGCAGGCCAAACGCGGTGGACGACAGCGCCAGACCCAGCCCCAATACGATCGCACTGTTCAGCGGCTGGCCGAACACCGACAACGCCAGCACGCCAATTACCGAAGCCGTCAACAACACCTGAGCCAGACCGACGCCGAACACCGATTTGCGCATCACCCACAAGCGTCGCGGCGACAGCTCCAGACCGATGATAAACAGCAGCAACACCACGCCCAGTTCGGAAATATGCGCGACGCTTTGCGGATTGCCGATCAGGCCCAGCACCGACGGGCCGATGATCACCCCGGCAAACAGATAACCCAGCACCGCGCCCAATTGCAGACGTTTGGCCAAGGGCACGGTGAGCACCGCGGCGAACAGAAACACGACAGCGGCTTGCAACAGATTGCCTTCATGGGGCATGGATTGACTCCTGACAGCGGTACGGCGGGGGCGACAAGGATAAGGGCTGAATCGATTCAAGATCCACTGAAGATCCCGCCGCAGAACGGGTTGCACTGATCACGCGGCGCACGTCCGGTGGTATCGTGCGGGCCCCGACGCAAGGTGCAGCCGAAGCGTCAGGTTCATCTCGATACTTCGTGACGTTACAAGGAGCTTCTCCGGAATGGATTTTAGAACCCTGCTGTGTGCCGGGCTTGTATGTATGACCGCAATTGACGCCAACGCCGAATCCTCGACACTGCCCGGGCATTACTACCTGTCCGGCGTCATGGAAATGGGCGCCGAGTTGCTGTTGCAGGCAGACGGCACGTTCAAGGCTGGCGTCGAATATGGTTCCGCCAGCGGCATGGCCAACGGCAAGTGGTACGTCGAGGATGACGTCGTGACGCTGGAAAGCCAGGCCAGTACGCAACCCGCCGAGGCGCTGGCTTTTGAAGAGCCCGGGGAAATCAGCCTGGCGCAGCTGGAAGAGAATGCCACGCACTATCCGGATGAGCGCGCTGGTGTATGGCGCGATCACTATCTTTTAGAGATGCGCCATGCCCGTTTGCGTGAGGCGCCAAAGGTCCAACCGGGTTTTGTCTATTTTCAGTTCGACCATGGCGTCAGCGGTCCTTTGCCGTTGGAAGCCGGCGTCCCGGCCAGACTCTGGCTGCCTACGATCCACAGAAAACCATTCGCAAAATCGGCTTCAGTGCCCTGAAAGACACCGCGCCCAAACAATGGCTGGAGGTCTCGCCCGACACGCGTCTGTTCAGCTTCAACTGGAAAAAACCCAAGCTTCAATCCATCGTGGTCGACACGCCGCAGGAAGATAGATTGGCCGATGCGCAACGATTTTTACCCGAGGATGAGCAAGGCCGTATCCAGAATCACTACCTGATCGAGCTATTCCATTACGATCCGATCCCCGCGCCGCCGATCAAACCGGTCGACGTGTATTGGCAGTTTGCCGATGGATCGACTCGGCAGCAGAGCTGGACCGACTCGAGTCAGGCGCGGTTGACGCTGCCTTATACCGGCGCCAGTCCCTTGCAGAAACTTGGCCTGCGCACGCATGGATCGGCTGAGGAAATTCAGTGGTTCGACGTCGCCCCTGACACGCGTTTACTGAAGGTGCAGTGGCAGGCCGAGCACGGTCCCGGAGAGCTGGCGGCGATGTTCGAGGATCTGCAATTGCAGGTCGAGCCCAACTGTCTGGCGGTGAGTGGCTGGAGTGACAGAGCCTGTTTCCGCCGTCGCTGATGGCCTGACGCGGCATGACCCAAACCCGCCCTAGTGGCGGGTTTTTACTGCGCGGCGAGGCTGTAACAAATTGCATCAATTGGTTACATTTATAACCTCTGCGAATCAATCTCCGAGTCCGCCCATGGCCATCAACTTCGACCTCAACGACCTGCAAGCCTTTCGCGCGGTGGTCGAGCAGGGCAGTTTCCGCAAGGCCGCCGACACGGTGCGCCTGTCGCAACCGGCGCTGAGCCGACGCATCGAAAAGCTCGAAGACGCCCTCGGCGTGAAACTGTTCGAGCGCACCACGCGCAAAGTCAGCCTGACCCAGGCCGGACGCGCTTTCATGCCCAGCGTCGAACGACTGCTCGATGACCTCGACGTGGCGTTGCTCGGCATCAGCGAAGTCGCCTCGACCCGTCTGGGCCACGTCACCGTCGCTTGCGTGCCGTCCGCCGCGTACTACTTCATGCCTCGCGTCGTTGCGCGTTATCACCAGCAATTTCCACGAATCAAAGTCAAAGTGCTCGACTCCAGCGCCCACGACGTCTTGAGTGCGGTGGTCAATGGTGAGGCCGATTTCGGCTTGAGTTTCATGGGCACTCAGGAAGCCAAAGTCGAATTCGAACCGCTGGTGCAGGAAAGCTACGTGGTCGCCTGTCGCCGTGATCATCCGCTGGCCGGGCGTAGCAGCGTGACGTGGGACGAGTTTTATCAGCAGGATTACATCTCGCTGGACAAGACCTCCGGCAACCGTTTTCTGCTCGATCAGGCATTGAGCAGTGTGGTGCCGCAGCGTCCGAGTATCTGCGAAACCCGCCACGTCACAACGATGATCGGTCTGGTGGAGGCGGGGTTGGGCGTGGCAGCGGTGCCACTGATGGCAATGCCGGGGCCGGATCATCCGATCCTGACGCGGGTGCCGTTGACCGACCCGCAGGTGATGCGCAGTGTCGGCATCATCAAGCGCCGGGATCGTACGTTGACCCCGGCGGCATTGGAACTGGAGCGGCTGGTGGTGGCCATGAAAGTCCAGCCGCCGACTCTTAGCGCTTGACCGAATCCAGCCCGGTGGCTTGCACGTCCGTCTGGGCGGCAGGCGCCGCGAGGTAAGCGAGCAGCGCCTTGGCTTCTTGTGGATGTTGCGCACCCACCGGAATCCCGGCCGCGAACCGCGTCACCGACTGCACTGACTCTGGAATCTTCGCGACAAAACTCACCCCCGGCACCGGCAACAACTCGCTGACTTGCTGAAAGCCCAACTGATAGTCGCCCGTGGCGACCACCGAGCCGACCGGGATTTTCGGAATCATTTTGGCCTTCGGTTTCAGCTGATCTTCGATCCCCAGTTTCTTGAACAACTGCTGCTCGATGTACACGCCGCTGGCGCTGTCGGAGTAGGCCACCGACTGCGCGCCGAGCAGGGTTTGCTTGAGCGCTTCGACGTTGCTGATGTCCGGTTTCGGTGCGCCTTCACGCACCACCAGACCGATCCGCGAATCTGCCAGTTCAACCCGCGAGGCCGGGTCGACCTTGCCCTGTTTGATCAAGTCATCGAGAGCGTAGCCGACCATGATCACCACGTCGGCGTGTTCACCGCGCGCGAGACGATTGGGGATCGCTTCGGGGGCTTTGCCCATCGACGGGCCGAGGCTGGTAGTCAGTGTGTTGCCGGTGCTGGCGGCGAATTTGGGTCCGAGAATCTTGTAGGCGGCAGTGAAGCCCCCGGAGGTCATCACGCTCAATTCTTCGGCCTGGGCCGCAAGGTTGAACGCCAGACCGGCGAGCAGGGCGGTGACAGTAAACAGTTTTTTCATGGCGAGTTTTCCTCAGGCCGCGACAGGTTGCAGACGACCACCGGCACGGCGGTACAGATAAAGAGTGGCGCACAAGGCACACAGCGCGCCGACACTCATCCAGTAACCCGGCGCAGCTTTGTCGCCGGTGTACTGGGTCAGGAAGGTCGACATTGCCGGCGTGAAACCACCAAAAATCGCCGTGGCCAGGCTGTAGGCGAGGGAGAAACCGGCGACCCGGACCTCCACCGGCATGATTTCGGTGAGCGCTGGAATCATCGCGCCGTTATACAAGCCGTAGATAAATGACAGCCACAACAGCGACAGCAACATGTGGCTGAAGCTCGGCGCCTGCACCAGGTACGACAGCGCCGGATAGGTCGTGGCCAACGCCAGCAGCGACATGGCGATCAGTACCGGACGACGCCCGATACGGTCGGACAGCATGCCGCCAATCGGCAGCCAGAAGAAGTTCGACACACCGACCAACAGCGTCACCAGCAACGCGTCAGAAGTGCTCAGGTGCAGCACGGTTTTGCCGAAGGTCGGCGCGTACACGGTGATCAGGTAGAACGCGGTCGTGGTCAGGGCGACCATCAACATCCCGCCGAGCACCACCACCCAGTTCTGGCCAAGGGTGCGGAACACTTCCTTCATGCTCGGGCGATGTTTACGTGCGGCGAACTCTTCGGTTTCCGCCAGATTGCGCCGCAGGAAAAAGATGAACGGCACGATCATGCAACCGACGAAAAACGGAATCCGCCAGCCCCAGTCGGCAATCACATCCGGCGCCATCCACGCGTTCAGGGCGTAGCCCAACGCGGCGGCGACGATAATCGCCACTTGCTGACTGGCCGACTGCCAGGCGGTGAAGAAACCTTTGCGGCCCGGCGTGGCGATCTCCGAGAGATACACCGACACCCCACCCAATTCCGCGCCGGCGGAGAAGCCTTGCAGCAAGCGCCCGATCAGCACCAGCGCCGGGGCCAACAGACCGATGGATTCGTAACCGGGCACCAGCACAATCAATATCGTGCCGCTGGCCATGATCGACAGGGTGACGATCAGCCCTTTGCGCCGGCCGACGTCGTCGATGTAGGCACCGAGCACAATGGCCCCGAGTGGACGCATCAAAAAGCCTGCGCCGAACACGGCAAAGGTCATCATCAGGGAGGCGAATTCACTGCTCGCCGGAAAGAACACCGCCGCGATTTGCGTGGCGTAAAAGCCGAACAGAAAGAAGTCGAACTGTTCGAGGAAGTTGCCCGAGGTCACCCGGAAAATGGCGCCGGCCCGCGAGCCGCCGTGTGGGATTGAGGCTGTCATAGAAAAGTACTCCACCGCTTTTATGACGTGCGCTACGGGAGGGCGGCGCACGGTTTTTATTGAGGCGGATGGTGGCGCAGATGTAACAATCTGTTAATTGCATTGTTGGTATGGATTGATGTGCAAAGTGGATCAATCCGGGTCGGACACCCCTTGGACCCTGTGGGAGCGAGCCTGCTCGCGAAAGCGGTGAGTCTGGCAATGAAGATGTCGACTGAGCTGGCCCTATCGCTGGCAAGCCAGCTCCCACAGGTTTCTTTGGTGTACACAACCTTTGTAAACGACCTGATCCACTGTGGGAGCTGGCTTGCCAGCGATAGCGGCCTTATAGGCAACTACAATCCCCCAGCCAGCCTGCTCCCACAATTTGCGCAGTGTCCTCACTGCTCTTGCAAACACCAAAAAACCTGTGGGAGCTGGCTTGCCAGCGATGGCGGCCTCACCGGCAACTACAATCCCTGGCCAGCCCAAGCAAAAAACAAGGAATGATTCCCGTACCTGGCAGTCCGAGTTCAGGTATCACACACCACAGGAGGTTCACCGATGAACAGCAAAACCCTAATCGCCAGCCTGGCCCTCGTCGCCGGCATTGCCGGGATCAGCCCCCTTGTTCAAGCGGCGCAAACCTCAAGCGAACCCGCCGTTCAATCTCCGGTCAGCGACCGTGAATTGAAGGTCAATGACCGTGCTCCGGACGTTTATCAGCGCAGCGACAAAGCGTTGAAAAACTGGAAGCAGAAAGGCTTGAAAGCACCGATCGAACAGGCGCAGTGGGTGCAGATCAACGACAAGTACGTAATGGTGATGATCACCAACGGGACGATCGTCGAGATGCAACCGGTCGAGCGTTAAGCCCGCGTTTCAAAAGCCTTGCGTCTGCACGCGCGCAGGGCTTTCCCCGCCCAACCGATACTGATTATTACCACTGCGCTTGGCCTCATACATCGCCAGGTCGGCGATGTGCAGCAGGCGGTCCATGGCTGTCGCATGATCCGGAAATACCGCCACCCCAAGGCTGCTACCCATGTGCCGCTGGTCGTTGCCGATGCTGATCGGGGGCGACAGTTCGATGAAGATTTTCTGGCAGATGCTGCGGGCTTCGTCCTGTAGGTCGAGGCCCGGTGCCAGGCCTTGCAGGATCACCACGAACTCATCACCGCCAATGCGCGCAACGGTGTCGGTGACGCGCAGGATACGTTTCAGCCGCGTGGCCGTGGTGATCAACACCCGGTCGCCGGCGGCATGGCCGTAGTGGTCGTTGATGGTTTTGAAGCCGTTGAGGTCGATAAATACCAAGGCTACGCGCGTGTCAGTCTGCCGCGCGTGATCCAGTGCTTCTGACAGTTTTTGTTCCAGCACCAGACGATTGGGCAGACCGGTCAGCGGATCGAAATGGGCGAGGTGTTGCAGGTAGCTGGCCGAGGCTTTTTCTTCGGTGATGTCGCGCACCACGCCCATCATCTTGATCACCGCGTCGTGGTCATTGCGCACCACGTTGCCGGTTTCCCGCAGCCAGCGAATCGTGCCGTCGGGCCAGACCACGCGGTATTCCTCATCGTGATTTTCACCGGTTTCCAGACAACGCAGTTCACCGGCGCGCACCCTGACACGATCGTCCGGGTGCACGCAGGAACAGAACAGCGCATAGGACGGTGTGATTTCGCCGATCCTGAAGCCGAACATGCCGTAAATCGCGTCTGACCAGTACAGCCGGTCGGAGTCAACTTCCCAATCCCAGGTGCCGATGCGCGCAAAATACTGGCTGCGCTTGAAACGCTCGACGTCGCCGTCCTGATGAATGTTCTGACCCTCTGCGGCCCTGGTCAGCAGTTCACGGTATTCGGCAAGCTGCTTGCGCAAACTGCGCTGACGCCAGCTCAGCAGAATAATGACAGCAAGCAAAGCCCCGCCGATGACGAGGCTGATCCAGAGCTGAATCATTGAGGAGCTGCCAGCATGGCGAGTCGATCCGAGAAGTAATGGCGGTTGGCTATCTTAATTGTTCCGCACTCGCTTCGGATACCACGTTGATCTGCGCTTACGGGTTGCCATCGACCGGCAATTCTGGGAAAACGGCGGCCAGCTGAACAATAGAGTGAATGTCATGAATGATGAACTGCAGGTAATTGATCTTCAGGTGGGCGAGGGCAAAGCCGCTGTCAAAGGCGCGCTGATCACCACCCACTACACCGGTTGGCTGGAAGACGGCAGCGAATTCGATTCTTCCCACAGTCGCGGCAAACCGTTTCAGTGCGTGATTGGCACGGGGCGGGTGATCAAGGGTTGGGATCAGGGCTTGATGGGCATGCAAGTCGGCGGCAAACGCAAACTGCTGGTGCCGGCGCACCTGGGGTATGGCGAGCGGACGATGGGCAAGATCCCGCCGAATTCGAATCTGGTGTTTGAGATTGAGTTGCTGGAAGTGCTGACGCGGGATGATTGAGGTGGGTGGCGATCGCTATGGGCGTGAGAGGGGCGATGCCCCTCATCATTTGTCTGGACAGTTGGTTGGCGGCGGGTCAGCTTTCTTTCAAGACCATTGCAACGGTTGGCCCAGCGGGAAGCAGATGTCTACCTCCAGTTTTGCTGCGGCTGACAGATTGACCAACGCATCCAAAGAGAACTTGTTGATTTTGCCATTGAGCACATCGTTGAGTCGCGGCTGGGTGATACCCAAGCGTTTGGCTGCTTCTTGCTGAGGAAGCTCCCAAGCTCGGATGGTCTCGCAAAGCGTGCGCATCAGCTTGGCCCGCAGACGCATATTGGCGGCGTCCCGCGGCGTGTCTTCGAGTGCATCCCAGACACTTGAGTAGCGCTGGGAAATATTTTGATGATCCATCATGGCCTACCTTATTTCCTGGTATCTGGCGAGTGCCAGTTCGATATCTCGCGTTTCAGTTTTGCGTGTGGTCTTGTGCATGACATGCAGCACATAGATCGCCTCAGGTCGGTTGACCACGTAGAACACTCGAAACGCCCCTGAATCCTCGGTGATTCTGATTTCATTGACGCCCCGTCCAACTGTTTTCATTGGACGCCAATCAAAGGGTTCGTCGCCCTGTTGCAAGAGATCCAACTGAAATCCCGCTGCTCTGCGGGCATCGAGTGGGAGCTCTTTCAGGTCTTTAAGCGCATTCCCGACAAACACCACATCCTTGTGTCTTTGCATCGACTTCTCCTTTGTTGATAGGAAAAGCGTAATCGTCCAGATGAAATTGTGAGGCGGTGTTGTGTTGCAAGGAATGGCGGAAAGGACTTTGAAAACAGGTTATATCAGAACAGATATAAAGCAAGCAGGGATTAAACATTCAGATATTTGTCAGCAGAAAGAAAGCTTCGCGAGCAGGCTCACTCCTACAGTGATTGCGGTGGCTCATGGGATTTGAGTGCACTGCAGATCCCGTGTGGGAGCGAGCCTGCTCGCGAAGAGCTGTCACTCGGTCAATCAGGCTGCGTGCGCCATCTCGGCCAAGGTGTCGGCCACCGTCCTTTGCAGTGAAGGGAATCGGCGGCTGACTCGGCGCAGCGCCGGCAGGACGGCGTCGATTTCCAGTTCATCGAGTTGGGCGAGGACGGTGACGGCGGAGGCGACGATGGTTTCTCGTTCGCTTTCGAACAGCACCAGGCAGGTGTTCTGTGCCCAGCGTCTGTCCCGTTCGTTGAAGCCCATGGCCACCAATGCCGCGACGACTTGTGCATCTGTTTTGTGAGTCATGGTCATTGCCTCAGGTCGGGGTCGAGTTTGTCGAGGGCGCGGTTGACTGCGAGTTCGCCGAGCATGACGACCTGTTGAATGCCGAGCACGGTGTTGCGGTAGGGCGAGTCGAGCAGGGCGGCGAAGTCGCTGAGCATGATGCTGGCCGAGGCCATCGATTCGCAGGCGTGGGCCATGAGGTCTTCGGTGCCGGTGTTCGGGTCAACGAGGAACATCGTGCTGGGTCTGCGCGGTGGCGAAGGAGGCGTGGGTTTCAGGTAGTGATCGAGGGCGCGTTCGGCGGCTTCGTGGAGTTTTCTGGAGCCCGGCGTGGAATAGGGGGACGTAGGATTTGGATCGATTTCTGCGCCTGTTTCGGGCGGATTCGGAGTAATTTTGAACATATGCTGGGAAACCTCAATGAGGCTGACACCGTTCTGCGACTAAACATTAGGTGGCAGCTATACGCAGGTTAGTCGACCGGCATCCCAAGCATTACCGGCGCGCTCGAAAGCGCCCT
Organism: Pseudomonas sp. NPDC087817; assembly: GCF_044742875.1. Taxonomy (NCBI): domain Bacteria; kingdom Pseudomonadati; phylum Pseudomonadota; class Gammaproteobacteria; order Pseudomonadales; family Pseudomonadaceae; genus Pseudomonas; species Pseudomonas sp. NPDC087817. The sequence goes on along the minus strand of NZ_JBIUVJ010000008.1, from coordinate 62,658 downwards.
GCGCACAGCCGCCATTGAGTGCAGGCATGGAAATGCCAGACTGAATAACAGCTTGCGAACTTGAGAAAACACCGAGCGACTAAACCCGATCACTGACCCTTCAGTGACGCGAACCAAGTTACCGGCAGCCCCCAAGCCGCACAAGCCGGCGGATTCTGGCGTAGTTGTAGGCAAAGGCGCAAGGCGCTGTAGCCTCATGGCTGATGTCTAAATGATGCTGCGTTTTTCCTGACGCCTTCGCGAGCAAGCTCGCTCCCACAGGGGCAATGCATCCCAAACTGTAGGAGCGAGCCTGCTCGCGATGGGGCCTTCAAAACTCACTCAAGAACTGACCTTCACCCCACGCCCAAACCGCTCCCGATACACCGACGGCGGCACCCCCACCACCCCGCGAAACGCCACGCGAAAACTCTCCACCGAGCGATACCCGCAGCGCTCGGCAATCTGTTCGGTGTTATGCGGCGTGCTCTCAAGCAGCTCCCGCGCCCGCGCCAGCCGTTCATGCTGCAGCCACGCCTTGGGCGACTGGCCACTGGCCTCGGTGAACCGCCGCAAAAACGTACGCTCGCTCATCGCCGCTTCACTGGCCAGATCGCGCACTTCCAGCGGTTCATGCAAACGCTCGCGCGCCCACTGCATCACCCGTGACAGATCGTTGCGCGGCGTCGGGCTGACCGGCGTCGGAATAAACTGCGCCTGCCCGCCGGTACGCTGTGGCGACATCACCAGTCGCCGCGCCACCGAGTTGGCCACCTGAGTGCCGAAGTCCCGCGCCACCAGATGCAGGCAGGCGTCTATCCCAGCCGCGCTGCCCGCCGAGGTGATCAACTGACCGGCGTCGACGTAAAGCACATCCGCATCAACCGCAATCGCCGGAAAGCGCTGCGCCAGTTCCGTGGCGTAGCGCCAATGCGTGGTGGCGCGGTGCCCGTCGAGCAGGCCGCTGGCCGCCAGCACAAACACACCCGAGCAGATCGACAACAACCGTGCGCCACGGGCATGGGCCTGACGCAGTGCATCGAGTAGCGCTTGAGGCACCTCGGCATTTCGATCGCGCCAACCGGGAATGATGATGGTGCGCGCCTCGGCGAGCAGTTCCAGACCGCCATCGGCCAATACTTGAATGCCACCCAAGGCACGCATCGGGCCTTGATCAACCGCCGCAATGGCGTGGGTGTACCACGGGAAATCGAACTCCGGCCGGGCCAGGCCGAAAATCTCCACGGCTATACCGAACTCGAAAGTACAGAGGCCGTCGTAGGCCAGAATTGCGACCAGACCTGGTGATGTCGGCATTTGGCGGAAAATTCCCGGTGAGTGTCTTGTGCGCCACTGTAGCGGTAAGCGGCGGCTCGATAAAGTCTGTTCACACCCACTCAGATGTAGGAGCAAAAACGCATGACCAGCCTGGTTCGCGAAATTCCCGCCGCTCCATCGGCGATTGCCTTGATGCATTTCAGCAATCGTCTGACCTTCGAAACCGATTGTTCCGACGTGTTCAGCAGCCAGGAGGCTGGCGAGATTGATTTTGTTCTGGTCGACGTGCGCGGCCCGCTGGCTTTTGAGCGCGGGCATGTGCCTGGCGCGATCAATATCCCGAACCGGCTGCTGACGGCAGAGCAACTGGCGGGTTACCCGAAAACCACGCTGTTCGTGGTCTATTGCGCTGGCCCACATTGCAATGGCGCGAACAAGGCAGCGGTGAAACTGGCAGCGCTGGGTTACCCGGTCAAAGAGATGATGGGTGGGGTTACCGGATGGCTTGATGAAGGCTTTCAACTGAGTGTTGAACCAGTCGGCAAAACCGCAATCGGCTGTGAATGCTGATCCCTCGCCACAAAGGGTAGTACTCATCGCAGATTTCCTGCGCGAAATAAGGTTCTGTCCTACAGCCTTTGCACCACAACGGCTCACCGTTGACCCCGGTCAATCGGTGCGCCGATCTTTCGTAAGTATTTGTCGCTTAAACACAATTTACCCTGTGCGCGCCGCCATAGACTGCCGGCCACTTCGGTTTTTATAGCCAATTGGCCATGACCGAACGCTGAATCGAAAGCTGCCAATAAAAGCCTCCGCACACAGGAGTAATAAATGAAGAAGCTAGTGATGTTCGGTGCCCTGGCACTGTCGATGTTGTCCCTGACCGCTGTGGCCGAAGACGCCAAGCCGATCCGCATCGGTATCGAAGCCGGTTACCCGCCGTTCTCGATGAAAACCCCGGACGGCAAACTGGCCGGGTTTGACGTGGACATCGGCGATGCGTTGTGTGAGCAGATGAAAGTCAAATGTACCTGGGTCGAGCAGGAATTCGATGGCCTGATCCCGGCGCTGAAAGTGAAGAAAATCGACGCCATTCTGTCCTCGATGACCATCACCGACGATCGCAAGAAAAACGTCGACTTCACCATCAAGTACTACCACACCCCGGCGCGCTTCGTGATGAAGGCCGGCTCCAACATCACTGACCCGCTGACCCAGCTCAAAGGCAAGAAAGTCGGCGTGCTGCGTGCCAGTACCCACGACCGTTTCGCCACTGAAGTGCTGGTGCCGGCCGGGATCGATCTGGTCCGTTACGGCTCGCAGCAGGAAGCCAACCTTGACATGACCTCCGGTCGTCTCGACGCGATGCTGGCCGACTCGGTCAACCTCAGTGACGGCTTCCTGAAAACCGACGCTGGCAAAGGCTTCGAATTCGTTGGCCCAACCTATGAAGACGCCAAATACTTCGGCGGCGGCGCCGGCATTGCAGTGCGCAAGGGCGATACCGTGCTGGCTGAGCAATTCAACAAGGCCATCACCGAAATCCGCGCCAACGGCAAGTACAAACAAGTGCAAGACAAGTACTTCGACTTTGACGTGTACGGCCATTAATACGCCGTAAAAAAAGTGGCCCCGTTTGCGCGGTGGCCACTTTTTTTGCGCTCTAATTGTGGTGAGACCGTTGTAGGAGTGAGCCTGCTCGCGATAGCGGAGTATCAGACGACGATGATGTTGAATGTTAAACCGCTATCGCGAGCAGGCTCACTCCTACAGGGGATCTTTGTGATCCAGATATTGAGGAGTTACCCATGCAACGCATCGACCACGTTCTGCCCTGGAGCCACTTGGGCAGCGAACGTTCACTCAGCGTGTTCCGCTATGGCGCGGGCACTCGCAAGGTGTACATCCAGGCCAGCCTGCATGCCGATGAACTGCCGGGCATGCGTACCGCATGGGAACTCAAGCAACGCCTCAACGAACTGGAAGCGCAGGGCCGCTTGCAAGGTGTGATCGAACTGGTGCCGGTCGCCAACCCGATCGGGCTCGACCAGCATCTGCAAGGCAATCACATGGGCCGCTTCGAGTTGGGCAGCGGCAAGAATTTCAACCGGGCCTTCGTTGAACTCAGCGCACCGGTAGCGGCATTGATCGGTGATCAATTGGGCGCTGATGCCGAAGCCAACATTGCGCTGATCCGCCAGGCCATGGGCCAGGTTTTCGATGAACTGCCGCCAGCGGCGTCGCAACTGGAGGCACTGCATCGCTTGCTGCTGCGTCATGCCTGCGACGCCGACATCACCCTCGATCTGCATTGCGATTTCGAGGCGGCGATTCACCTGTATGCGTTGCCGCAACACTGGCCGCAGTGGCAATCCCTGGCGGCGCGGCTGAAGGCTGGCGTGGCGCTACTGTGTGAAGACTCCGGCGGCAGCTCGTTCGATGAATCCTGCTCGACGCCGTGGTTGCGTCTGGCGCGAGCCTTCCCGAATGCGGCGATTCCAGCGGCCAACCTCGCCACCACGCTGGAGCTGGGCAGTATGGGCGACACCCGGGTCGATCAGGCCCAGGCCAACTGCGAGGCGATTCTCGGTTTTCTGGCAGAACAGGGTTTTATCAACGGCGAATGGCCGGCGGCGCCGAGCGAGTGCTGCGAAGGGATGCCGTTTGCGGGCACCGAATACCTGTTTGCGCCGCACCATGGCGTGGTGAGTTTCCTGCGCAATGCGGGCGAGTGGGTGGAGGAGGGCGATGCGTTGTTTGAAGTGGTTGATCCGCTGCAGGACCGCGTGAGCACTGTGCGTGCAGGGACCAGTGGCGTGTTGTTCGCGATTGATCGCGGGCGTTACACCGAGCCGGGAATCTGGCAGGCGAAAGTGGCGGGACGGGTGCCGTTTCGTACGGGCAAACTGACTAACGACTGACGGATTTTAGTCGCATCTAAAGGCCTCATCGCGAGCAGGCTCACTCCTACAGGGGAACGCATTCCAAATGTAGGAGTGAGCCTGCTCGCGAAGGGGCCATCAACAACACCCAATTCATAGCCCTTCATTGGATTTGATGGCCTCATCGCTGGCAAGCCAGCTCCCACAGTGGTTGAAGGTGTTCACACAAATTTATTGTGAGCTGACAGCCATCTCCACAGTGATTGGAGGTGTTCAAAAATATTGGATTCACACAAATCCTGTGGGAGCTGGCTTGCCAGCGATGGCGGCATCAGCAACATCCGACATTTGGATCCTTGACCCGGGATGTTAGGCTCCCCCCGAACCCGACACTCTGTGAAAGGAAGGCTCTATGTTGAAGGTCTTTGCCCTGTTGACCCTCCTGGCGTCCAGCGCCGTCCACGCTCAAACCACCCTGCAATCCGATCTGCCGCTCAAGTACATCGAACAGGTCCACGCCGACGCCGATCCGCGTCCGCTGGTGATTTTCCTGCATGGTTACGGCAGCAATGAGGCCGATCTGATCGGCATGAAATTCCAGCTGCCGGCGCAATACAACTACCTGTCGGTGCAGGCACCGTTGGCATTGGGCGAAGGGCGTTTCCAATGGTTTCGCAAGAAAGGCGAAGGTGCCTACAACGGCGAGACCGATGATCTGAAGGCCAGCGGCCAGAAGTTACGGGACTTTATCGCGCAAGCGGCGAAGAAGTATCACGCCGCACCGGACAAGGTGTACCTGATCGGCTTCAGCCAAGGCGCGATGATGACCTACGAGGTGGGGCTGCGGCCGCCCGTTGTCGTGGGTGGTATCGCGGCGTTGAGCGGGCGTTTATTGCCAGTGTTGAAAGCTGAACTGAAGACCGCGCAACCACCGCTGCCACTGAGCATCTTCATCGGTCACGGCACCGCCGATGATCGTGTGCCGTACCACGACGGCACAGCGGCCAACGAACTGTTGCAGAAACTCGCCTATAAACCGCAGTTTCACGCCTATCCCGGCGTCGGTCACAGCATCAGTGCTGCCGAATTGCGCGACTTGAACGCCTGGTTGCAGCAGCTCAATCCTTGAGGATGGTTTTCACCAGTGCGTCGTGACCTTTCTTGTCGCTGACCCGGGAAATCACCTGGACCAGCGCCATACGCGTACCGGAGCCGGCCATCAACGTCGTGTTGAGCGTCTGCCCGCCGCCCTGAGTGGCGGTGCTGTCGACCTGACGCAGACCCAGGCCGGTGCCTTTCTGGGTCAGGCTTTTTTCGCTGAGCTTGTTGAAGTCCGGCAGCGCCTTGCGCTGGGCATCAATGAAATCAGCGACGGTGCCGTCGAGGAACTCACTGTCGTTGTCCTTGACGTTGTTGCCTTCGGGAATCTGGTTTTCGGCGGCAATCACCACGGTTTTGGTCGCTTGGTTGGTGTACATCGTGCCCTTGGCGCCCGTCGAACTGGCCGGCAGCGGATCGGCAACGAAGCCTTTTGGCAGCGTGAAGGTGAATTTGCCATTGAGCATCGAGACCTTCTCGGTGTCGGCTTTTTCCTTGGCCTTGGCGGCTTGAGCGTTGATGGCGCCGAGGCCGGCGACTGCCGCCAGCAACAGGACGACGGCTTTTTTGCTCAACAATGTCATTCGAATCTCCGGGAAGTGGTCGTGCCAGGCGGGCGATCATCCCACGCAGCGCCTTGGCACTCCAGCCCGGCTCGTCCGGACTTATTGATAGAAGCGCTTCAGGCGTCAGACGTTCGCGTTGATCTCACCGGCGCCGGTTTGGCCAGCAACTTGCGCGTCACGCCAAGCATGGCCACCGACACGGCCACGCCAATGGCAAAGCCACTCAGACCCAGGCTCGGCAAGGTCAGCGCCGAGACCAGGCAAAATGCCGAAAACGAGTACATACCGGTCGCCGTCGCCCGTAACAATGCCGCAGTAAACGCTGGGCCGCGCGTCTGCTGGGAAAACACCGCCATGACACTGCCCAGCACCGGAAACACTGCCAACAGCCCGCTCCAGCGTTCGCCGACGGTGCTGGCCAGCATCGTCACCACAAGGGTCAACGCGGCGCCGGCGATCATCCGCCAGATCAGTTTGTCCGACTTCGGCGCCGGGCCGTTGAGCATCGGTTGCACCGTAGGAAACAGGTACGGCGATGCCAACAACGCAACCGCCGCCGCTGCCACTGAAAACGGCAGTGACGCCGGGATCAGCGACAACACCCAAGCAATCACGGCCCACACCGACAGCGACACCGTCAGCGCTAACGGCCAGTTCGCGCGTTGGGCGACCTGCGCGTAGGTGATGCAGAAGGCAATCATCGCGAACATCGCCGACAACGCAGCCACCGCCGAATGCGCGGCAAACTGCGGCCCTTGTTCAATGGCGAGGAAAAACAGAATCGGCCCGACCACCACCGGCAAGCCCGACAGCCACCCGGCCACGCTTGGCCCCCAACGCTTGCCGGCCAGCGAAATCAGCAGCAGAAAACCGGGAATCAGCAGCAGTTTGAGGATCAGCACGCAGGTGTCTCCATCGGGTGAGAGTGGGCCACGTTAGCATTGGCGCTGATGGATTGCTGCATTGTTATACAGAAACTGTATACAAAGTTGCGTTGGCGATTCGTGGCTATGCTCTGATTATCAGGGTTTTGCCGGAGTCGATGCCGCGATGAACAGAACACCAAAGGTGTTGCGTGGATGCTGCGGCATCGGTTTGTGGGCTTTGCTGCTGACCCCGACCTGGGCCAATTGGCAGGACGCGGTGCCGGGCGCGCAGATTATTGGCACCGGCGACTTCAGCGTATGGGGTTTTGATGTGTACAACGCTCGCTTGTGGAGCGCCGCGCGACCGTTGGCGCCGGACCAACCGTTTGCTCTGGAACTGATCTACCGCCGCACCATCTCTCGTGACGACCTGGTGAAAGCCAGTGTCGATGAAATCAAACGTCTGGCTGGCAGCAACATCAGCGCCGCGCAACTTGCAGGCTGGCAGATGCAGATGCAGCAGTCGTTTGTCGATGTACAGGCCGGCACGCGCATTACCGGGGTTTATCTGCCGGGGCAGGGCGCGCGGTTTTTTGTCGGGCAGCAGTTGCAACATGAGATTGATGATCCGCAGTTTGCCCGGGCATTTTTTGATATCTGGCTGGATCCGCGAACGCGCAGCCCCGAGCTGCGTCAGCAGTTGCTGGGGATGACTCGGTAAATCGGTAGGAGCTGCCGAAGGCTGCGATCTTTTGCTCTTCATGGCGCAGCCCGAAACGTCTAAGCTGCGTCTTTCGACTTGTTTCTGGATGTGTGCGTGAAATTCAGTTTGCCTAAAATCGCCACCGCGCCGTTTTGCCCGCCGGAAGTGGCCGGCAGCGTCACGGTTGATCCCAATGCCGCGTTTTTCAAGCGGGTGCTGCGCTTCGCCGGCCCCGGTTTGCTGGTGTCGATCGGCTATATGGATCCGGGCAACTGGGCGACGGCCATCGAAGCCGGATCGCGCTTTGGCTACAGCCTGCTGTTCGTGGTGTTGCTGGCGAGTCTGGCGGGCATGGTCGTGCAGTGCCTGTGTTCGCGGCTGGGTATCGCCACCGGGCGCGATCTGGCGCAATTGTCCCGCGAGCGCTACAGCACGCCGACGGCGCGCCTGCAATGGGTGTTGGCGGAGATCTCGATCATCGCCACCGACCTCGCCGAAGTCCTCGGCTGCGCGCTGGCGTTTCATTTGCTGCTCGGTTGTTCGCTGACCTTCGGCATTGCCCTGACCGCGTTCGATACGCTGTTGGTGCTGGCCTTGCAGAACCGTGGGTTCCGCCGACTGGAAGCGATCATGCTGGTGCTGGTCGCCACCATTGGTGTGTGTTTCTTCGTTGAACTGGTGCTGATCAAACCGTACTGGCCGGATGTCTTTCAGGGTTTCAAACCGTCCTTGTCGGCCATCAGCGATGCAGCGCCGTTGTACCTGGCGATCGGCATTCTCGGCGCCACGGTGATGCCGCATAACCTCTATCTGCATACCTCCATCGTGCAGACGCGGATGATCGGCAAGGATCTGGTGAGCAAACAGGACGCGGTAAAACTGGCACGCATCGACACGATTGGCTCGCTGGCGCTGGCGCTGCTGGTCAACGCGGCGATCCTGATTCTCGCTGCGGCGGCGTTTCACCAGTCCGGGCACACCGACGTGGTGGACATTCAGGATGCCTATCACTTGCTCGATCCGTTGGTTGGCGGCGCGCTCGCCAGTGTGTTGTTTGGCGTGGCGCTGCTCGCGTCCGGCCAGAGTTCGACCTTCACCGGCACCATCGCCGGGCAGGTGATCATGGAGGGCTATCTGAACCTGCGGATTCCCTGCTGGCAACGGCGTCTGATCACCCGAGGCCTGGCGTTGATCCCGGCGTTTATCGGTGTGTGGCTGATGGGCGATAACGCGGTGGGCAAGTTGCTGGTGATGAGCCAGGTGGTGTTGAGCCTGCAACTGCCGTTTGCCTTGTACCCCTTGATCCGCATGACCAATGACAAGCAGCTCATGGGGCCGTTTGTGAACCGCTGGCCGACCCGCGTGCTGGCGTGGGGGTTATTTGTGCTGATCAGCGGGGCCAATAGCTGGTTGATTCTGCAATTGGCGGTCTGACCGTCAATTGTGTGGTGACTGACCTGACGTCTTCGTGAGCAAGCCCACTCCCACCTCTGGAATGCAATTCCCTGTGGGGGCGAGCTTGCTCGCGAAGACGTCCGTTCAGGCGCCGACAGAACCGAACAATGGAATACGCCCATTGAGCGAAGGCCGGTAATGCCAGCTCAGGCGATCCAGTTCCACGCCATGATCGAGAATCTGCCTCAGCGTCGCACTGGCAATGCCCATCGCCAACGCTTGCCCCGGACACTGATGCCGACCGCTGCCAAAACTGAAACTGCGGCGGTTTGCTCGATCCGGCAGAAACAGGTCAGGGTTTTCGTTCAGCGCCGGATCGCGATTAGCCGAGGCCAGCAGCACCAGAATCACATCGCCAGCCTCCAGGCGTACGCCATCGATTTCGCAGGATGCCGCGACAAAGCGCCGGGTGTTCTGTACTGAAGGGTCGAAGCGCTGGACTTCGCTCAGCAGGGCTTCGACGGGGTAAGTGCATAGCTGAGGATTGCGCCGCAACGCCACCAGCGCATTGCCGATCAGTCCGGCGGTGGCTTCAAACGTCTGCGAGCAGAGGCCGATCAGGTTGGCGATCAGGGTTTCTTCATCGCCATTGAAACGCTGCCGGATTCGCGCAAGCAAAGCGCTGTTCCCTTCAGATTCGGCCAGCAACTCGATGAAGTAACCCCGCAGCTGTTCCGCCGCGCGGTGGGCCGCCGCCAGTTGCAGGTCATTGCTCAACGGCGACAGACAGGCGGCGAAGTCGGCAGTCAGGTCACTGATTGCCCGACCCTGCGCCGGGTTGAAGCCGAGTAATGCCGCGACCACGCACACCGGGCCACGGAACATGGCTTTGTAGAGACCGTCGGCGTCTGTGCTGATCAGGCGTGCGCTCACTCTTGCGCGGACCTCGTCGTGATCGATCCACTCCAAAGCAGGCTCGAAGGCCGAACGCGGGCAGCGCTGGCGTTCGCCGTCGCTCATCCGCATTAACTGGCCGAAGACATTGCCGGCCATGCCCTCGACGATCGCCTTGGGCACGGGTTCCAGCGCTGGACGCACCCGGCACTCGGCATGTGCCAGTACGGCGCAAACGGCGCGAGCGCTGCTGGCGACCCACAATTTCAGGCCGGGGTGAAACGTCAGCCCACCTTCGGCGCGCAGTGAGGCGTAGTAGGGATAAGGATCGGCATGAGTCGCAGCGATGATCGGGTCCATGGTTCGCAGCCTTGTCGTGGGGAAAAGTGTTGCTACTATCTCCACTCCTTAACGGCGATGATTCGTCCGGGAGCGAACCATGCATGCAGAACATCAAGACATCGGCGTCTCGCAGGTGGCCGCCGCCATCGCCGAGCCGGCGCGCACGAAAATCCTCTGCTCGTTGATGGACGGCCACGCCCGCACGGCCACCGAGCTGGCGGCCATCGCTGAAGTTGGCGCGTCCACCGCCAGCGCGCACTTGGCCAAACTCAAGGAGCTGGCGCTGGTGCGTCTGCATATCCAGGGGCGCCATCGTTATTACAGCTTGGCCGACAAACGTGTTGCTCAGGCTTTGGAAGCGTTGATGGTGATCGGCCAGAACGCCACGCCGGCCTTCAAGCCGCACACGCCGGATCGCCTGCAATTTGCTCGCACCTGTTACGACCACATGGCCGGGACGCTGGCGGTGCTGCTGCATGACCGCTTTATTGACGCGGGGTGGCTGGTGGCAACCGATGAGCAGGCGTACCGCTTGAGCGCCAGTGGCGAAGGGTTTTTTGCCGGGTTGGGTATTGAGGTCGGCGACCTGTCGACGATGCGTCGCAAATTCGCCTGCCCATGTCTGGACTGGAGCATGCGCCGGCCGCATCTCGGGGGTTCGCTGGGGGCTGCGGTGTTGCAGATGGCGTTGAAGCGCAAATGGCTGACACAGGATCTGGACAGTCGGGCGTTGGCGCTGACGGCGGTGGGGCGCAGGGAAATCCGCGCGCGATTCGGTGTCGAGTTGCCGGTCGAGGCGAAGATCAAAAGATCGCAACCTGCGGCAGCTGCTGCAGGGACTGCATATACCTGAATCGTGTAGGTGCTGCTGAAGGCTGTGATCTTTTGATCTGGTCTTGCACCTTGAACTCACTCATCAGACTCGATACTGTACGCATAACCAGTATTGAGTCGTAGCCATGCAAATCATCGACAAGCTCAGCATCCTCGCCGACGCCGCCAAGTACGACGCCTCCTGCGCGAGCAGCGGTGCGCCCAAGCGCAGTTCCGAAGGCAAGAGCGGCCTGGGCTCGACCGATGGCATGGGCATTTGCCACAGCTACACGCCGGACGGGCGCTGTGTCTCGCTGTTGAAAATTCTGCTGACCAATTTCTGTCTCTACGACTGCCAATACTGCGTCAATCGCCGTTCCAGCGATGTACCGCGTGCTCGCTTCACGCCCGAAGAAGTCGTGGCGCTGACCATGGATTTCTACCGGCGAAACTGCGTCAGCGGGCTGTTTCTCAGTTCCGGCATCATCCGCTCGGCGGACTACACCATGGAGCAGCTTGTCCGCGTGGCGAAGCTGCTGCGTGAAGAGCACGAATTTCGCGGGTACATTCATCTCAAGACCATTCCCGATGCCGACCCAGCGCTGATCGCCGAGGCCGGGCGCTACGCCGATCGCTTGAGCGTCAATATCGAATTGCCCACCGATGCCAGCCTGCAAACCCTGGCGCCGGAGAAAAACATCGGGTCGATCAAGCAGGCGATGCAAACCATCTACACCGGTGAGCAGACTGTACTCAACGAACCTCGCGCGCCAAAATTTGCTCCGGCGGGGCAAAGCACGCAGTTGATTGTCGGCGCCGATGACACGGACGACAGCACAATTCTTCACGGCGCTCAGGCTCTATACGGCAACTTCCGTCTGCGCCGGGTTTATTACTCGGCGTTCAGTCCGATCCCCGACAGCCCGAAAAGCGTGCCGCTGGCCGCGCCGCCATTGATGCGCGAGCATCGTTTGTATCAGGCGGATTTTCTCTTGCGCAGCTACGGCTACAGCGCCGGGGAGTTGCTCGACGGTCCGGGTAATCTTGCGTTGGACATCGATCCGAAACTGGCGTGGGCGTTGCAGAACCGCGAGGTGTTCCCACTGGACCTGAACCGTGCCGAGCCAGCGTTGATCGCGCGCATTCCCGGCATTGGCCTGCGCACCACCGAACGGCTGGTGGAGTTGCGTCGTCAGCGGCGGATCCGCTACGAGGATGTGGCGCGCATGCGCTGCGTGCTGGCGAAGGCCAAGCCGTTCATGATCACCAGCGATTACCACCCGCAGCAGGGCGAGGTCACCAGCCATTTGCTCTACCAGCAATTGCGCGACCGGCCAATGCCACAGCAGATGGGGTTGTGGGGATGATCAATCTCGATTGCGATGACCTGTTCGACACCTGGCGCCAGCAGGCGCGCTGGCTGCTCAGTCATGAAATCGATCCGAGCGTGGTGAGTTGGGCCTCGGAAGGCGTGGCCGATCTGTTTGCCAGTGATGATCACGTGCCTGAGGGCCAGGGGCCATTTCAGGCACGGATTCCGCGTACGCTGCTCGACACACTGGAACAGGCCGCGCAATACCGGGGCGATCAACGCTGGAGCCTGCTGTATGAAGTGCTGTGGCGAGTCAGCCACGGTGATCGTACGGCAATGATGGCCGGTGACAAACTTGGTAGCGAGTTGCAGAGACGGATCAAGCAAGTGAGCCGTGAAGCCCATCATTTGCATGCGTTCGTGCGTTTCATCGAACGCCCGAAAGATTTACCAGGCCCACAATATGTCGCCTGGCACGAACCTGCTCACGACATCCTGCACAGCGCCAGTGAGCATTTCGTTGCACGTATGGGACGGCACCGCTGGCTGATTGCGACACCACGCGATGGCGTTTACTACGATGGCGAACAACTGATTCATCAGCGCCACTGCCCGGTTGAATGGCAGCAAATGGCGCAGAACGTCGACGATCCCCACGGCGAATTGTGGTTGACCTATTACAGCCACATCTTCAACCCGGCGCGGTTGAACCCGAAGGTCATGCAGGGGCATTTGCCGGTGCGGTTCTGGAAGAACCTGCCGGAGGGAGAGTTGATTCCCGGATTGATCACCCAGGCGCGGATGGGCAAGCAACAGAACGGGCAGGCCAGCGGAATCGCCTCGCGGGCGGGCAAGCGCATCGCATTGAAATAGTCTGGATGCAGTCGTCAGCTCAGCGAGTTGCCAAAGCCATCAGCAGACCAAAACCGGCAAAGGTCACGCCCGAGACTTTCGCCGCGAGCCACGATCCTTTCGGGCTCGACAGCCAACCTTTGGCGGCATTGGCAAGCAGGGCGTAGCTGCCATGCACCACAATCACCAGTACCGCGTAAAAGGCCTGTTCCGTGTCGATGAACTGCGGGAACACCGCCAGAAAGAAGAAGATGGCTTTGGGATTGAGAAACTGCAAAGACGCTGCTTCCAGAAAGCGGTAGCCCGCACGAGAAGGGCGAACCGCTTGCAGGGTACGGAAACGGTCCGAACGCCAGCTCTTGAAACCGAGGTACAACAGGTAGGCAGCCCCAGCGTATTTCAGCACACTGAAGGCCGTCGCCGAGGCGCTGAGGATCAGGCCGAGGCTGGTAGCACTGAGAGCTGCAACCACAAAAGCCCCCGAGGCGATCCCCAGAATCCCCGGCACTGCGCCGGTCCAGCCCAGGCGCACGGCATTGGAAAGCGTCAGGATCACACCCGGACCGGGGCTTAGGATGATCAGGGTGGCGAACAGGACAAAGAGTCCGTAGCTGTGCATGGTGGTGCTCCGTCGAATCGCATGTCTGCGTGCAGGCAGATTGGCGTGACGACAAAATGCTGACAAACGCTTTAAATGCAGCCTACATGTAACTAAATTAGACGCATGAAAAATCCACTTCCCCCGCTAAACGCGGTTCGTGCCTTCGCTGTGGCCGCGCGTCACCAGAGCTTCAGCCTGGCGGCCGATGAACTGCATGTCAGTCACAGTGCGGTCAGCCGCCACGTCAAACTGCTGGAAGAACATTTGGGTGTTCTGCTGTTTGAAAGGCGTGTCAGGCAGTCGCTGCTGACGCCGGCCGGTCAGCGTTTTTATCAGCAAGTCAGCGCTGGTCTGGCGCAGATTGCCGACGCCGCTGCCGAATTGAAACAGCAGGCGGCGCGACCGACGATCAAGATAAATGTCCGGCCGTCCTTCGCGCTGTTATGGCTGACGCCTCGGTTGGCGGACTTCGCGGCGCAGCATCCGCATATCGACGCCCAAGTCGTCACGCAGACGCAATCGCCGGATCCGGCCCGCGATGATTTCGACATTGTCATCCGTCGTGGCCGCGACGACTGGGCGCCGGCGCTCGAGGCGCACGCATTGTTCGAGGATGAGTTGGTTCTGGTCGCGGCGCCTGGATTGATTGAGCGACTGCCGCTGGCGAACCTCGCAGGCCTCAGCGCACATACCTTGTTGACCGTCAGGGCGCGTCGCGAGGACTGGCACCACTGGGCCATGCATTTCGGGCAAAGTCAAAGCACCACGCAGGTGATCCGGCAATTCGATTACATGCACCGGGTGCTGGAGGCAGCGGTGGCGGGCGATGGGCTGGCGCTGTGTCCGACCACATTGCTTGGCACGCATTTGTCGAGCGGTCGGTTGATCTGCCCGTTGCCGGACTTGCGCATGCCACTGCCGCGCTATTACTACGGTGTGGCGCCGCAAGCGTCTGCGTACAGCAACGTGTTCATCGAGTGGTTGCACAAACAGCGGCCATGAAAAAGCCCCCAGCGATCACTCGATGGGGGCTTTTGTGCATCAGCAGTCGTCAGATCAAACCTTGACGATCCAGCCCGCTGGCGCTTCGATGTCGCCGGTCTGCACGCCAGTCAGCTCTTTGTAGAGCTTCTGGGTAACAGGGCCGACTTCAGTTTCGCTGTGGAAAACGTGCAGGTGATCGTTGTAGCTGATACCGCCGATCGGGGTGATGACCGCAGCGGTACCGCAGGCGCCGGCTTCCTTGAAGTCCGACAGTTTGTCGATCAGCACGTCGCCTTCAACCACTTCCAGGCCCAGACGTGATTTCGCCAGTTCAATCAGCGACAGACGGGTGATACCCGGCAGTACCGACGGCGAGTTCGGGGTGACGAACTTGTTGTCGTGGGTGATCCCGAAGAAGTTGGCCGAACCGACTTCCTCGATTTTGGTGTGGGTCATCGGATCGAGATAGATCGCGTCGGCGAAGTTGGCTTTTTTCGCTTTCGAGCCCGGCATCAGGCTGGCGGCGTAGTTGCCACCGACCTTGGCTGCGCCGGTGCCTTGTGGGGCCGCGCGGTCGTAGCTGGAGATCTGGAAGTTGTGAGGAGTCAGGCCACCCTTGAAGTAGGCACCGACCGGAATGCAGAAGATCGAGAAGATGAACTCGGGAGCGGTGCGCACGCCGATGTTGTCACCCACGCCGATCACGAACGGACGCAGGTACAGCGCGCCGCCGGTGCCGTAGGGCGGAATGAAGCGCTCGTTGGCACGAACCACGGCTTTACAGGCTTCGATGAACTGCTCGGTGTCGACCGTCGGCATCAGCAGACGCGCACAGCTGCGTTGCATGCGCAGGGCGTTCTGGTCTGGGCGGAACAGGTTGATCGAGCCGTCCTTGCAACGATAGGCCTTCATGCCTTCGAAGCACTGCTGGCCATAGTGAAGGGCAGTCGAGCCTTCGCTGATGTGCAGCACGTTATCTTCGGTCAGGGTGCCTTTGTCCCACTCGCCATCGCGAAAGTACGACAGATAGCGTTTGTCGGTCTTGATGTAGTCAAAACCCAGCTTGTCCCAATTGATGCTTTCGTTACCCATGACACCCTCTATCACTGAACAACCGTCGAAACGGTTCAAGGCTTCTGACGTTTTTTGGATGGGCACAACAATACTTCATTCTTGCGCGGTTTCGCAGCCCGGACGATGGAGGGATTGGCAAAAATATTAGCTTGCTTACTAAATCCCCATCATTCCTGCATGCCCCAGCTCTTTTGTGGCGAGGGAGCTTGCTCCCGCTCCAGTGCGCAGCACTGGCAAAACCGGACACTGCGGTGCATCAGATGCACGGTGGTGGCGGGGTTTGGGGCCGCTTCGCAGCCCAGCGGGAGCAAGCTCCCTCGCCACAGGTTTTTGTGTCACAGGTGCAACGCATGCCCCAAAGCACGCAGCGCCGCTTCCTGCACCGCCTCACCCAAAGTCGGGTGCGCATGAATGGTGCCGCCGATGTCTTCCAGTCGCGCACCCATTTCCAGGCTTTGCGCAAACGCCGTGGACAATTCCGAAACCCCAACGCCCACCGCTTGCCAGCCGACAACCAGATGATTGTCGCGACGAGCGACCACCCGCACGAAACCGCTTTTCGATTCCAGGGTCATCGCCCGGCCATTGGCGGCGAACGGGAAACTGGAAACGATGCAGTCCAGTCCGGCAGCCTTGGCCTCGTCCGGAGTCTTGCCGACCACCACCAGTTCCGGGTCGGTGAAGCACACGGCGGCAATGGCGGTCGGATTGAATTCGCGGGTTTTGCCGCTGATCAACTCGGCAACCATTTCGCCTTGAGCCATTGCACGGTGAGCCAGCATCGGCTCGCCGGAGAGGTCGCCGATGGCGTAGACGTTGCGCATACTGGTCTGGCAGCGGCTGTCGATCTTGATTGCCGAGCCGTTCATCTCAAGATTAAGCGCCTCGAGGTTCCAGCCCTGAGTATTAGGTTTGCGCCCGACGGCAACCAGCACCTGATCGGTTTGCAGGTTCAGGGTATCGCCATTCGGATCGCGCACTTGCAACGTGCCGTCGAAGCCTAAAACGCTGTGCTTGAGATACAGCTTTACACCCAGTTGCTTCAGCGCGTCATGCACCGGTTGTGTCAGTTCCGCGTCATAGGCCGGCAGGATGCGATCCTGGGCCTCGACCACACTGACCTCGGCACCCAGCTTGCGATAGGCAATGCCCAACTCCAGACCGATATAACCACCGCCGACCACCACCAGGCGTTTGGGTACCGACTTCGGTGCCAGTGCTTCGGTGGAGGAGATGATCGGCCCGCCAATCGGCAGGATCGGCAGGTTGACGCTGGTGGACCCGGTGGCCAGCACCAGATGCTCGCACTGGATACGGGTTTCGCCGACTTCGACGGTTTTGCCATCGATAATTTTGGCCCAGCCATTGATGACCTGGACTTTGTTCTTTTTCAGCAGTGCGGCGACGCCAGTAGTCAGGCGATCAACAATGCCATCCTTCCATTCGACGCTTTTAGTAATGTCGAGAGTAGGGGCGGAAACACTGATACCCAGCGCCGAATGCTGGTTGTGGTGTTGAGTCTGGTGAAACTGCTCGGCCACATGAATCAGCGCTTTCGACGGGATGCAGCCGATGTTCAGGCAAGTGCCACCCAGCGATTGGCCTTCGACCAGAATCGTCGGAATGCCCAGTTGTCCGGCGCGAATAGCTGTGACGTAACCGCCGGGGCCGCCGCCGATAATCAGCAGCGTGGTGTTCAAGGATTGCATGGGTGCCTTACTCCACAAACAAAGTGGCGGGTTGTTCGAGCAAACCGCGAATGGCCTGAATGAACAGCGCCGCGTCCATGCCGTCGACCACCCGGTGATCGAAGGAGCTGGAGAGGTTCATCATCTTGCGAATCACCACCTGGCCTTTGACGACCATCGGGCGCTCGACGATTTTGTTCACGCCGACGATCGCCACTTCCGGCAGGTTCAGCACCGGCGTGCTGACGATGCCGCCCAGTGCACCGAGGCTGGTAAGGGTGATGGTCGAGCCCGACAGTTCATCACGGCTGGCCTTGCCATTGCGTGCGGCATTGGCCAGACGCGAGATCTCCGCCGCGTTGTCCCACAGGCTGCGCGCCTCGGCGTGACGCACCACCGGCACCATCAGGCCGACATCGCTTTGTGTAGCGACGCCAACATGCACCGCGCCGAGGCGGGTGATGACCTGGGCTTCGTCGTCGTAGCGAGCGTTCATTTGCGGGAAGTCACGCAGGGCAACGACCAATGCACGTACGAGGAACGGCAACAAGGTCAACTTGCCACGGCTGACGCCGTGTTTTTCGTTGAGGTGCGCGCGCAGTTCTTCGATCGCGGTGACGTCGATTTCTTCGACGTAGCTGAAGTGTGCTGCACGCTGGGTGGCGTCCTGCATGCGTTGGGCGATCTTGCGGCGCATGCCGATCACTTGGATCTGTTCTTCATCGTTGCGCTCGGCGTAAGCGGCAGATGCAGGTGCCGATGCATTCGACTGACCTTGCGCCAGATAGGCGTCGAGGTCTTCGTGCAGCACGCGACCGGCCGGGCCGGAACCACGGACCAGACGCAATTGGATGCCCAGATCCAGCGCATGCTTGCGCACTGCCGGCGAGGCCAATGGGCGTTCGTCTGCTTCGCGAGCCACCATCGGACCTTGGCAAACAGCAGCCGGACGCGGTGCGGCGGCTGGAGCAGGTTTGTTCTCGACGACGGTTTCGACTTTCGGTGCAACAGGTTCTTTCGCCGCAACTGGAGCCGGTTTGTCGGACTCCTTCAGATTGCCCGCGCCTTCCACTTCAATACTGATCAGTACACTGCCGACCGCCATCACTTCGCCCGGCTGACCGCCGAGGGCAATGACTTTACCGTGCACGGGCGACGGAATATCGACCATCGCCTTATCCGTCATCACGTCCGCCAATACCTGATCTTCCACGACCAGATCGCCAACCTTGACGTGCCACTGCGACAGTTCTACTTCTGCGATGCCTTCGCCGATGTCCGGCATCTTGATAACGTGCGTGCCCATTCAGACCTCCATGACCCGTTTCCGCCGCGCCCACTCGGGACGGCCCAGGGAAATACGCCCACTCTTGCGCGTGCGGGTAGGGGGTGTCCCAACCGGTGACGCGTTCGATCGGCGCTTCCAGGTGATGGAAGCAATGCTCTTGCACCAGCGACACCAGTTCGGCGCCGAAACCGCAGGTGCGGGTGGCTTCGTGAACCACCACGCAACGGCCGGTTTTCTTCACCGATTTGACGATGGTTTCCAGATCCAGCGGCCACAGGCTGCGCAGGTCGATGACTTCAGCATCGACGCCGGACTCTTCGGCGGCAACTTGCGAGACGTACACGGTGGTGCCGTAAGTCAGCACGGTCACGTCTTTACCCGGACGAGTGATCGCCGCGACGTCCAGCGGTACGGTGTAGTAACCATCCGGGACCTGGGCTTGCGGGTGTTTCGACCACGGGGTTACCGGGCGGTCGTGGTGGCCGTCGAACGGGCCGTTGTACAGGCGTTTTGGCTCAAGAAAGATCACCGGGTCATCGTTTTCGATGGAGGCGATCAGCAGGCCTTTGGCATCGTACGGGTTGGAGGGCATGACGGTGCGCAGGCCACAGACCTGAGTGAACATCGCCTCGATACTCTGGCTGTGGGTCTGGCCACCGTAGATGCCGCCACCGCAAGGCATGCGCAACGTCATCGGTGCGGTGAACTCGCCGGCCGAGCGATAACGCAGGCGGGCGGCTTCGGAAATGATCTGGTCGGAAGCAGGGTAGACGTAGTCGGCGAACTGGATTTCCGCTACCGGGCGCAGACCGTAAGCGCCCATGCCGACGGCAACGCCGACGATGCCGCTCTCGGAGATCGGTGCGTCGAACACCCGCGAAGTGCCGTATTTGGTTTGCAGACCTTCGGTGCAACGGAACACGCCGCCGAAGTAACCGACGTCCTGACCGAACACCACCACATTGTCGTCACGCTCAAGCATCACATCCATGGCCGAGCGCAGGGCCTGGATCATGGTCATGGTGGTCGTGGTCATGGCGGTTTCCAACTGAATATTTTTTTTGTGATGTTTAATTTAAGATTCAAATCTTGTGACTGTTGTGCTTCTAGTTTTCCGTCTTCTGTTT
>NZ_JBIUVJ010000008.1:0-42903 GCF_044742875.1 Pseudomonas sp. NPDC087817 | reverse complement strand
TGATCGTTCATGTCAGATCCCAAACTGCTGACGCTGGCGCTTCAAGTGCTCCGGCATCTCTTTGTAGACGTCTTCGAACATGGTCGCGGCGCTTGGAATCTGGCCGCCGGCGAGGGTGCCGTACTGTTCGGCCTGTTTCTGTGCAGCAATCACTTCGGCTTCGAGTTCGGCGCTGACGGCACTGTGCTCTTCTTCCGACCAGTGGCCGACCTTGATCAGGTGCTGCTTCAGGCGGGCGATCGGGTCGCCCAGAGGGAAGTGGCTCCAGTCATCGGCGGGACGGTATTTGGATGGATCGTCGGAGGTCGAATGCGGGCCGGCGCGGTAGGTGACCCATTCGATCATGGTCGGGCCGAGGTTGCGGCGGGCGCGTTCGGCAGCCCAGGCAGATGCCGCGTAAACAGCATAGAAGTCGTTGCCATCAACCCGCAGCGAGGCGATGCCGCAACCGACGCCGCGTCCGGCGAAGGTAGTGGCTTCACCACCGGCAATCGCCTGGAAAGTCGAAATCGCCCACTGGTTGTTGACCACGTTGAGGATGACCGGCGCACGGTAGACGTGAGCGAAGGTGAGGGCGGTGTGGAAGTCCGATTCGGCGGTGGCGCCGTCACCGATCCACGCCGAGGCGATTTTGGTGTCGCCCTTGATCGCCGAGGCCATGCCCCAGCCGACGCCCTGAATGAACTGGGTGGCAAGGTTGCCGGAGATGGTGAAGAAACCGGCGTCCTTGACCGAGTACATGATCGGCAGTTGCCGGCCCTTGAGCGGATCGCGCTCGTTGGACAGCAGTTGGCAGATCAGGTCGACCAGCGGTACTTCGCGGGCCATCAGGATGCTTTGCTGGCGGTAGGTCGGGAAGCACATGTCGTCGATGTTCAAGGCCAATGCCTGGGCGCTGCCGATGGCTTCTTCGCCAAGGCTCTGCATGTAGAACGACATTTTTTTCTGACGCTGGGCGACCACCATGCGGTTGTCGTAGATCCGCGTCTTGAGCATGGCGCGCATGCCTTTGCGGAGGATCTCGACCGGCACGTTTTCGGCCCATGGGCCGAGGGCATTGCCCTGATCGTCGAGCACACGGATCAGGCCACGGGCGAGGTCGGCAGTGTCGGCAGGTTCTACGTCGATGGGAGGTTTGCGCACCGTGCCGGCATCGGTCAGATGCAGGTAGGAGAAGTCGGTTTTGCAGCCTGGACGGCCCGATGGTTCGGGAACGTGCAGACGCAGCGGTTCATACGCTTGGGTCATGGCTTCTACGCTCGATCTTGTGAATTTCTTGTAGTGAGCTGGCAATCATTCTTGGGTGAAAGAAATCTTGTCCTACAACAATCATAGGCCCGGGCAAGAAGAATATTTCTCTCTGTTTCGTTGCGCTGAAGATCATTTGCAGATAGAAATTCTGCATAAACATAAAAAACAGGTGGTTTTGTCTCATGCGCAAACTGGACCGTACCGATATCGGCATTCTCAACAGCCTGCAGGAGAACGCTCGCATCACCAACGCCGACCTCGCCCGCTCGGTCAATCTGTCGCCGACACCGTGCTTCAATCGGGTCAAGGCCATGGAGGAATTAGGGTTGATTCGCGAACAGGTGACACTGCTGGATGCCGATCTGCTGGGCCTGCACGTGAACGTGTTCATTCACGTCAGTCTGGAGAAACAGGTCGAGGAAGCGTTGCAGCATTTCGAGGAAGCCATTTCCGATCGTCCCGAGGTGATGGAGTGCTATCTGATGGCCGGCGACCCGGACTATCTGATCCGGGTGCTGGTGCCGACCATTCAGTCTTTGGAGCGGTTCATGATGGACTTCCTGACCAAGGTGCCGGGCGTGGCGAATATCCGGTCAAGCTTTGCGCTGAAGCAGGTGCGCTACAAGACCGCGTTGCCGCTGCCGGTCAACGGTCTGATTCTGGGCGCCTGATTGCGGCGGCGTCATTGAAGTCATACCGATATTCAAGTGCCGCCGTGTCGATGACTTGTCCAGCCTTCCACATTCTTTGCCAAGGTGCAGGCTCGATGTCCGGATGAAAGATCAGGGTGGCATCGAGCATGTCCCGGGGGGCGTCATCGGCAAACGAGATCGCGGGTTCGGCCGGGTGCTGACGCTTCCACATTTCCCACAGGTAATCGAGGTGACAGTGGTGCAGAAAGAATATCGGGTCGTTCGGCGAGGCGGCGCTGGCCATGTTGCCGCCGACCCACGAATGCACTCTATTGTGCATCTGCTCCATCTGGTTTTCCCAACCTTCGGGTTCGGACCAGTAGGGTGTTCGGTTCATGGCCGACTCGATCTCTGGCGCGGTAGGCAGTGGCGAACCGGCTGCACCAAAGTTGCGCCTCAGCATCGGAATCCCTTCGTCACCATCCCAGATCCTGACGCCGAAGATGCCACTCTCGAAAGCAAATGGCCCGAGGGTTACACGCTGGTCTAACTGGGGATCGCCATCTCTGCCCATGAAGTCATCCATGAAGGGATTGTCTGCGCCGCTCATGCTCCAGTTCCAGTAAGGCAGGGTAATGCCGGGGTCATTGGCCACGACTTGCAGTTCCCACTCGAATTGGCGAATCAGGATCCGGTGCCAGGGAAAAAACAGGGGGCTGCGATGGGGATTGGGGGAAATCGGATTGCCCAGCCCCATGGAATTCTTGTGAATCTGTACAAAGTCATCATAGCGATACTGCTGGCCAGGTCGCAGGATGCTGGGGGTTTGATTCTTCAAAATCAGGATGGCGCTGATGAACGCGTCTTTCTGTGCCGCTGACATGTCACGGTGATTACGACGAATATCCATATTGCGAAAACTCCATTGAATGTTTGCCCAATGAAGTCTGGCTGCTGACAGGATTTTATCCAGTTCACCTCTATCGCCAGAGAGCGTAGGAAATATTTATTTTTCAGCGAGTTGAGCGACTTTTCCTATAAGGAGTTCAGAGGGATCTTCAGGTAGACCACGCCATTGTCCTCGGCCGCCGGAAAATTCCCCGCCCGCACATTCACCTGAATCGCCGGCAACAACAGCGTCGGCATGCCCAGCCCGGCATCACGCTTGGTGCGCATCTCGACGAACGCCGCCTCATCAATCCCGTCATGCACATGGATGTTGCTCTTGCGCTGCTCACCGACAGTGGTCTGGCACTGCGATTGCCGACCTTCGGGCGGGTAGTCGTGACAGACATAGAGTTTCACGCCGGCAGGGAACGCCAACAGCTTGTGGATCGAGTTGAACAACTGATGCGCATTGCCACCGGGGAAGTCGCAGCGGGCGGTGCCGACGTCGGGCATGAACAGCGTGTCGCCGACCAGAATCTGCTCGCCGTCGATCAGGTAGGCCATGTCCGCTGGCGTGTGACCGGGCACGTGCAGGGCGGTAGCCTTGAGGTTGCCGATCAGGAACGACTCGTTGGGCGCGAACAGGTGATCGAATTGCGAGCCGTCAACGCAGAAATCCGGCTCCAGATTGAACAGCGCCTTGAACACGTTCTGCACTTTGCTGATCGACTCGCCAATGGCGATCTTGCCGCCCAGTTCCCGGCGCAGGTACGGCGCGGCAGACAGGTGATCGGCGTGGGCGTGGGTCTCCAGCAGCCATTGCACTTGCAGGTTATGCGCGCGGACGAAGGTGATGATTTTGTCCGCCTGCGCGGTGCAGGTGCGGCCGGCGGCACCGTCATAATCGAGCACCGGATCGACGATTGCGCACTGCCCGCCATCGGCTTCGTAGACCACATAGGTGTAGGTCGAGGAGGCGGGGTCGAGGAAAGCTTGAATCAGCGCGGGCATGGACACGAACCTGTGCAAGAGGATGAAAAATCAGTCATGGGTTGCAACACTTTATGTAAAAACATAATGTTCGCAGCTTAAGTGACGTTGAAGGCTTCCTGCAAATGCAATCCAGTCTGACCGAATGTGAAGTCGCCCAATTGCGCGCCTCGGCCTCCAAGGCCTGTGCGTTGCTCAAGGCGTTGGCCAATGAGGACCGTCTGCTGATCCTGTGCCAGTTGACCCAGGGCGAACGCAACGTCGGCGAGCTGGAAAAAATGACCGGCGTGCGCCAGCCGACGCTGTCTCAGCAACTGGGCATTCTGCGTGACGAAGGGTTGGTCGCGACCCGCCGTGAAGGCAAGTACATTTTTTACGGCCTCGCCAGCCCTGAAGTCATCCAGGTGATGAAAACCCTGTCCGGGCTCTACTGTGGAGCCGTAATGAAAAGCCTCGGCCACTCATAAATGTCAGCCAACAGCACATAAAACCTGTGGGAGCTGGCTTGCCAGCGATGAGGCCTTGTCAGCCGACATTGATGGCGACTGAAACTCCGCCATCGCTGGCAAGCCAGCTCCCACAGGTTTTGTGTATGACTGATACTCCTTGCGTGCAGCAATAAGGAACTAGCAATGAACGATCAACACTGGGGCCCATCCATCAGTGCAGATATCGTGGTCATCGGCGGTGGTACGGCCGGCATCGGTTTCGTCGCCAGCCTGCTCAAACGCGATCCGCAGTTGAACATCACCGTGATCGAGCCAAGTGCCCAACATTACTACCAACCGGCGTGGACGCTGGTGGGCGGTGGCGCTTTCGACGTGAAAGACACCGTCCGACCAATGTCCAGGGTGATGCCGCGTCAGGCCACCTGGATTCAGGCGGCGGTGACGGCGATCGACCCCGAGCAGCGCCAACTCACCCTGAGCGACGAGCGCACGGTCAGCTATCAGAACCTGATCGTCTGCCCCGGCCTGCGTCTGGCCTGGGAAAAAATCGAAGGCTTGCAGCAAAGTCTTGGCCAGCACGGCGTGACATCCAACTACAGCTATCAGCACGCGCAATACACCTGGGATCAGGTGCAGAAACTGCGCGGCGGCAAGGCACTGTTCACGCAGCCGGCGATGCCGATCAAATGCGCCGGTGCGCCGCAAAAAGCGCTTTATCTGTCGTGCGATTACTGGCGCAAGCATGCCGTGCTGAACAAGATCGAAGTCGAATTCAATCTGGCCGGCGCCGCGCTGTTCGGCGTGGCGACGTTCGTGCCGCCACTGATGAAGTACATCGAAAAATACAACGCGCAATTGGCTTTCAATTCAAACCTGGTCAAGGTCGACGGCCCGGCGAAAACGGCTTGGTTCGAGCGCAAGGACGCGGACGGCAACGTTGTCCGTGAGGCGAAAACCTTCGATCTGCTGCACGTCGTGCCGCCGCAGGTCGCGCCGGATTTCATTGCGCAAAGTCTGCTGGCAGACCCCGCTGGCTGGTGCGAAGTGAATCCGCACAGCCTGCAGCATCCGCGTTATCCCGAAGTGTTCGCGCTTGGCGACATCTGCGGCACGAGCAATGCGAAAACCGCTGCAGCGGTGCGCAAGCAAGTCGTGGTCGTGGCGGAAAACCTGCTGGCTCTGCGCAAACAACAACCGCTGCCACTGAAGTACGACGGCTACGGCTCGTGCCCGCTGACGGTGGAGAAGGGCAAGGTGATCCTCGCCGAGTTCGGTTATGCCGGGAAGTTGTTGCCGACCTTTGCGCTGGACCCCACCGTGCCGCGCCGCTCGGCATGGTTTCTCAAGGCGACGCTGCTGCCGTGGTTCTACTGGAACGGCATGCTCAAGGGGCGTGAGTGGCTGACGCGTCTGTCCAAAGTCGACTGAGAAATCACTATGTTGCTGGCAAGTCTGTTTGGCGTAGTGATGGGGCTGGTCCTCGGTCTGACCGGGGCGGGCGGCGGCATTCTCGCGGTGCCAGCGCTGGTGCTCGGGCTCGGCTGGACGATGACCCAGGCCGCGCCCGTGGCGTTGTTCGCTGTGGGCAGTGCGGCGGCGGTGGGAGCCATCGATGGTTTGCGTCATGGTCTGGTGCGGTATCGCGCGGCGTTGTTGATTGCGGCGCTCGGCGCGGTGTTTTCGCCGCTCGGCATCTACTTCGCGCACCAGTTGCCGGAGAAGATCCTGATGATTCTGTTCAGCCTGCTGATGGTCATGGTGGCCTGGCGCATGTTGCGCCGCGAGCGTCAGGAAGCAGGCCCGAGCGACCACGGTCACGGCAGTTGGGGGCAGAAAAACTGCATGCTTGATGAAGAAACCGGACGCTTCGACTGGACAGCCAAATGCACGGCGACCCTCGCAGCGCTGGGTGCGGTCACCGGGGTGGTGTCCGGATTGCTCGGTGTCGGTGGCGGCTTTCTGATCGTACCGGCGTTCAAGCAACTGACCGACGTGCAGATGCGCGGCATCGTCGCCACATCGTTGATGGTGATCAGTCTGATCTCGGCGATTGGTGTGATCGGCGCGTTCCATGCCGGCGTACGCATCGACAGCCTCGGCGCGGCGTTCATCGTCGCCAGCATTATCGGCATGATCATCGGTCGCAGGCTCTGCGCACGGGTGCCGGCGCGGGCGTTGCAGGTGGGATTTGCCAGTGTGTGTCTGGTGGTCGCGGCTTATATGTTGCTGCGTGCCTGAGTCTTGATCCGTGGTGAGGGAGCAAGCTCCCTCACCAATGGTGCTGCGTCCGATTACTGGTTGTAAGCCGCTTCACTGTTATCGATCAGCGGATTTTTCTCGGTCAGCACGATCTGCGCAATCCGATCCTTGCGCATGAAACTCACCTTCGGGTGCGACTGGGCGTAACGGATGAACCGCTCCATTGCCTCGACCATCGCCGGCGTACCGCCGATGCGGTCGTGCAGACTCACCGACATCATCCGACGCTTGCTTGCACCTTCGGTATAGAGCCGGTCGAACTCCAGCACCAGTTGCTGATAGAACTGGTCGGCGGAAAAATGCCGGCCCTCGACCAAGACGATGTCGTTGTTGCGCAGGGTGTACGGCACCACGGCGAACTTACGCCCGCGCACCATCGTCACGAAGGGCTCGTCGCGGCTGACATCATCGATGTGATAGGTGAAGTTGAGATCCTGCAACACCTTCAGCGTATTGGGGCTGCGCCGCAGCCAATTGGCGTTGTAGCCGACCGAACGCTGGCCGGTGAGTTTTTTCACCGCCGCCACTCCGTCGCCGATGAATTGTTTTTCCTGCGCGTAATTCATGTTGTAGGAGTCGGCCCAGCGCACACCGTGCGCTGCGAGTTCATGGCCGCGTTCGGCAATCGCCTTGGCCAGCTCCGGGTGTTTGAGCGCGGCTTCGCCGACCACGTGGGAGGTGACTTTGATCCCGGTGCGATCCCACAGATCGAGCATGCGCCACAAACCTTCCTTGTAACCGTAATCGAACCAGGTCTGCGCCGGCAGATCCGGGTAGCCTTTGGGTAAAGGGCTGCCGGAAAACGGACTTTCTGCACCGTCGGGTTGGCCACCGGTCTCGAACTGCATTGATACCGAGATCACCAGTTGTGAACCATCCGGCCATGGCCGTTCCTGGGCAAAGGCGAGGGCGGGCAGCAATAGCGCGGCGGCCAGCAGGTTTTTCAGCAGGCGCGGGGAGCGTTGTCGGTGGTGGGTGGTCATAACGGGCACCTTGAGGTTTGAGAAGTGGCTCAAGGGTGGCATCCGCTACGCTGGGGAAAAATCCGCTGCGGACGAGATGACTTTTAAACAAATTTTACGAATCCCGGATTCACAAAAATCCTTTGTGGGAGCGAGCTTGCTCGCGAAAGCGGTGTATCAGTCAACATAGTCATCGAATGACGTAGCGCATTCGCGGGCAAGCCCGCTCCCACAGGGATCTCTGTGTACACAGGGGATATGGGTTTGCAGGACGATTTGCGGCAAACTTCAGCAACTTCCAGCACAAGGCCTCTGAATGGATCGATACGCCCCGCGCAACTGGCAGCCTCACGAGAAGCCCAGTCTGCCCGGTTCCCCATCGACACCGCTGCACTCCAACCCCAAGCGCCTGGCCTATGCGTTGGTCGGGTTGCTGGTGGCGTTGACCGGTGGTTTGGGCAATTCGCTGGTGGTCGCCAACCTGGTTTACCTGCAAGGTGCACTCGGCGCGACCACGGCGGAAATGGCCTGGTTGCCAGCGGCGTACGTGATGACCAACGTGTCGATGAACCTGCTGCTGGTGAAGTTTCGTCAGCAGTTCGGTTTGCGCGCGTTTACCGAGGTGTTTCTGGTGCTGTATGCGCTGGTGACCTTTGGTCATTTGTTCGTCAACGACCTGAATTCGGCAGTGGCGGTGCGCGCCGCCCACGGCATGGTCGGCGCCGCGCTGAGTTCCTTGGGCCTGTATTACATGGTGCAGGCATTCCCGGCAAAGTGGCGGATGAAGGCGCTGGTGCTGGGGCTCGGCACCTCGCAATTGGCGTTGCCGCTGGCGCGCCTGTTTTCCGAAGACTTGCTGCAGATTGCCGAATGGCGTGGCTTGTACCTGTTCGAATTGGGCATGGCGTTGCTATCGCTGGGCTGCGTGTTGATGCTCAAGTTGCCGCCGGGCGACCGCTTCAAGACTTTCGAAAAACTCGACTTCCTGACTTTCGCCATTCTTGCCAGCGGCGTGGCGTTGCTCTGTGCGGTGCTGTCGCTGGGGCGGATTGACTGGTGGCTCGAAGCCGACTGGATCGGCGTTGCGCTCGCTGCCTCGATTGCGTTGATCCTCACGGGGCTGGCCATCGAGCACAATCGCAGCAACCCGATGCTGATGACCCGCTGGCTGGGCAGCGGGGTGATGATCCGGCTGGCGCTGGCGGTGATTCTGATCCGCATGGTGACGTCGGAGCAATCCACCGGCGCCGTCGGCTTCATGCAGTACCTCAACATGAGCAATCAGCAGTTACACAGCCTGTACGTGGTGATGCTGATCGGCAGCGTCGCCGGGCTGCTCACCAGTGCGCTGACCATTGACCCGAAACACTTGCTCATGCCGCTGATCATCTCACTGGCGCTGATGGCGACGGGCTCGGTGATGGACAGCTATTCGAACAACCTGACGCGTCCCGAGAATCTGTATTTCAGTCAGTTCCTGCTGGCGTTCGGCAGTACGTTTTTCCTCGGTCCGACCATGGTCCTCGGCACGCGTAACGTGTTGACCAATCCGCGCAATCTGGTGAGCTTTTCCGTGCTGTTCGGGATCTGCAACAACCTCGGCGGGCTGATTGGTGCGGCGTTGCTCGGCACCTTTCAGATCGTCCGGGAGAAGTTTCACTCCAGTCACATCGTCGAACACCTGATGATGTCAGATCCATTAGTCGCCGCACGGGTGGCGAGCGGCGGATCGGCTTACGGCTCGCTGCTGGCCGATCCGAGCCTGCGCAATCTTGCCGGTATTCGCAGTCTGGCCAACGCCGCGACTCGCGAAGCCAACGTACTGGCCTATAACGATGTGTTCATGCTCATCGCGGTGATCGCGGTGCTGACCATGATCTGGATTTCCATTCGTGCGCTGTGGCTGATGAGCACCACCAAAAGCGTCGCCCCAGCGCCTTCCGTACCAACCAGCGGTGCCACTTCTTCATGACCGAACCGACCACCACAACCACCAATGCCATTGCCGCCACGCCTGAAGGTGTGGCACCGCCGTCATCGCCGAACACCGAGCCGCGCTCGTTGCGGGTGCGGATCATCTCTTCGCTGGGCTTTGCCGCGATTGCCATCGTCGGCGTGTTGATCGTGCTGTACGCCTGGCAATTGCCACCGTTCAGCAGCGCGGTCGAAACCACCGAAAACGCGCTGATTCGCGGGCAGGTGACGATCATCGGCCCGCAGCTCGCCGGTTATGTCTATGAAGTGCCGGTGCAGGATTTCCAGTATGTGAAGGCCGGCGATTTGCTGGTGCGTCTGGACGACCGCATCTACCAGCAACGCCTCGACCAGTCGCTGGCACAACTGGCCGTGCAGAAAGCCGCATTGGCTAACGTCGTGCAGCAACGCAACAGTGCCGAAGCGACGATCAAGCTGCGTCAGGCGGTGGTCGCCGACAGCGAAGCGCAGTTACGCAAGAGCGAAGCGGATTTGCGCCGCAACAGGGAGCTGGTGAGTGACGGCTCGGTGTCCAAGCGCGAGATGGATGTGGCCCTGGCGGCCAATGCGCAGGGCATTGCGGCGGTGGCGCAGGCCAAGGCCAATCTGGAAATCGCCCGTCAGGATCTGCAAACGGTGATCGTCAATCGCGGCTCGCAGGAGGCGGCGGTGGCCAGTGCCGAAGCGGCCGTGCAACTGGCGCGCATCGACTTGTCGAACACGCGCATTGTCGCCCCGCGCGACGGTCAGCTCGGGCAGATCGGCGTGCGCCTCGGTGCCTATGTCAACTCCGGTGCGCAGTTGATGGCGTTGGTGCCGAACCAGAAGTGGGTGATCGCCAACATGAAGGAAACGCAGATGGACAATGTGCGGGTCGGGCAACCGGTACGCTTTACCGTCGATGCGTTGAACCACAAGAAATTTACCGGGCATGTGCAGCATATTTCGCCGGGCACGGGTTCTGAATTTGCCTTGCTGCAGGCTGACAACGCCACTGGCAACTTCGTCAAGATCGCCCAGCGCGTGCCGGTGCGCATCACCATTGATGAGGGGCAGCAGGAAGAGGAACGGTTGCGGCCGGGGATGTCGGTGGTGGTGAGTATCGACACGACGGCGGGCGATACCCAGCCGCACTGATCAACTCATAACCCTGTGGGAGCTGGCTTGCCAGCGATGATGTCGGCACATCCGAAATATCTGTTCCTGACACACCGTCATCGCTGGCAAGCCAGCTCCCACAGGGGAAGTGCGTTCAGGTTGAGATCATCGGGGGCAGGGTGCCGAGCAGTGAGACGGCGGCGACTGCGCCGATGCCGAGCAACCATTCCAGCATCACGCTGCGCTTGAGCGCACCGATGCGCTGTTCGCAATCAGCAATGCGCAAGCGATTGAACAGCGCCAACCCCAACATCCCCAGCACGATCATTGCCTTGATCAGCAGAATCAGCGCGAAGCCTGTGAACAGCGGCGTCGGCCACCACTGACCGGTCAGCACGCGGACGTTGATCAATCCGCTGATCAGCAGCCCCGCCACCAGCGCATAACCGACACCGCTGAAACGCTGCAGAATCTGCTTCAGCGGCTCACTCGGCTGGCGCAGGATCAGCACCAGCACCAACAATCCGCCAAGCCACGCTGCCACGCAGGTCAGATGAATGATCTGGTTGAGAATCAGCAGTTGCCCGCTCAAGCCATCCAGCATTGCGCCATGCCCGACCGGGGCCAGAGTCGCCAACAGTAAGCCGCTCAAGCCCAGCCGCAGTGGCATGCTTGAGCGCCACGGCGTGAACAGCAATGCCAGCAGCACAGCGTTGATCAGCAAATGCCAGCGCCACACCTGACCAAAAAAGGTCTTGCCCAACACCAGCGCAAGCGTGTCGGGATCGAAAGCGGCGGCCGTCGAACCAGCCATGCTCGCCGTGATCAACAGCGCCCAGATCACGCCGCTGACCAGCGCAATTGCCGCCAGCCAACGCGCCAGCCGCGCCTGGTGCCGATCCACCGCCGGCGCTTCACCCTTGAGCAACAAGGGCCTGAACAGCCAGGCCCCGAACAGCATCAACACCACGGTGAAATGCACAAAGCGACACAGCACCAGCGCTTCACTCATGAATTACTGGCCAACCTTGAACTGATAGGCGCCTTCGCTTTTGTGCGTGTCGACCGACACGGCGTGCCATTCGACTTTGTACTCACCGGCAGTCAGCGGTGCGGCCGGGGTGACGATGAGGGTTTTCTTGTCGCCTTCGGTGGTCAGTGCTTTGACTGCGACGGGGGCACCGTCCTTGGTCACCGTGACTTTGGTGAAGCTGGCCTCAACGCCTTCGGAAAAAGTCAGGCGCAGATCGGCCGGGGCGGCGACGGTGCTGTCGGCGGCCGGGGTCTGGCTTTTCAGGTGGGCGTGGGCGAATACCGACGAGGCGGCGAACAGCGAGGCGAGCAGGGCAGTGGTGGTCAGGATGTTCTTGAACAGCATCGCGGGTACCTCTGAGGCAGGATCGAAGAAGCCGTCAGTTTAGCCATCCGGCCACGTCTGTACGAAGTTTTGTTTTCAGCGGTCGCCCGCGCACCAGAGCGGATGCTAGTCTTGGGCAACGCTGTTGTCAGGGAGCCCTTATGGGCAATCACAAGATCGAGATCCGCCGCAGTAACGTCGAAAAAATCCTCCTGGCGGCGGAAAAAGTCTTCGCCGAAAAAGGCTTCGGCAGCACCGCCATGGCCGACATCGCTGCTGAGGTGCAGCTGCCGCGTTCCAACCTGCATTACTACTTTTCAACCAAAAGCGAACTGTACAGCGCCGTGCTGTTCGACCTGCTGGAAGTGTGGAAACAGGATGCGTTGTGCTTCGAGATGTTCGACGACCCGCGTGTGGTGCTCAGCAGCTACATCCGCGCCAAGATGAACCACTCACGCAGTCGGCCATACGGTTCGAAAGTCTGGGCCAACGAAATCATCCACGGTGCGCCGACGTTGGGCGAGGCGCTGGATGTCAGCCTGTATGACTGGGCGAAAATGAAGGAAGCGAAGATCCGCCAGTGGGTAGAAGACAAGCGGATTCTGCCGGTGGAACCGTCGAGCCTGCTGTACATGATCTGGGCTTCGACCCAGCATTACGCTGACTTTGATCATCAGGTGAACATACTCAATGATCACCAGCCGCTGTCGGACATGCAGTTCGAACGGGCGGTGCAGACGGTGACCAGCGTGATCCTGCGCGGGATCGGGCTGGAGCCCTGAGTCTTGCGGTGAACAGACTGGCCTCTTCGCGAGCAGGCTCGCTCCTACAGGGGAACGCATTCCAAATGTAGGAGTGAGCCTGCTCGCGATGGCTCCGGTTCAGACACCACTTAACTCAAGGTGAGACGTGATACGGATTCCGCGGATCATGATTCCAGTCCAGAAACGGCTTCCCAGTCTCCATCGGCACCATCTCGATACAGTCCGCCACTGGGCAGGTGATCTGGCACAGATTGCAGCCCACACACTCCTCATCGATCACTTCATATTTATGCGTCCCGTCCGCCTGCCGCAAGCTGCCGATCGCCTGGTGTGAAGTGTCCTCGCAAGCAATGTGGCAGCGCCCGCAACCAATGCACGCTTCCTGGTCAATCTTCGCAATCACCTGATAGTTGATATCGAGATACTTCCAGTCGGTGGTATTGCCCACCGCGCGCCCGGAAAACTCGGCGATGTTGGCGTAGCCCTGACTGTCCATCCACCGTGACAAGCCGTCCTTCATCTCCTCGACAATCCGAAACCCATGCAGCATCGCCGCCGTGCACACCTGTACCGCGCCGCTGCCCAGCGCCATGAATTCCGCCGCATCGCGCCAACTGCCGATGCCGCCAATCCCGCAGATCGGCAAACCCTGGGTCTGTGGGTCACGGGCAATCTCGGCGACCATGTTCAACGCAATCGGTTTGACCGCCGAACCGCAATAGCCGCCGTGGGTGCTCTTGCTGCCGACGGTGGGCAGGGCAACCATGTGTTCGAGGTCGACGCTGGTGATCGAGTTGATCGTATTGATCAGCGACACCGCATTGGCACCACCGCGATGCGCAGCACGGGCGGCGACGCGGATGTCGGTGATGTTCGGCGTCAGTTTGACAATCACCGGTAGCGAGCAGTAAGTCTTACACCAGCGCGTGACCTGCTCGACGTACTCCGGCACCTGGCCGACCGCCGCGCCCATGCCACGCTCGGGCATGCCGTGGGGGCAACCGAAATTCAGTTCGATGCCGTCGGCACCTGTGGCTTCCACCAGCGGCAGGATGTGTTTCCACGACTCCTCGACGCACGGCACCATCAGCGAGACGATCAGCGCGCGGTCCGGCCAGTCTTTCTTGACCTGGGTGATCTCGCGCAGGTTGATCTCCAGCGAGCGGTCGGTGATCAGCTCGATGTTGTTGATGCCCAGCACTTCGCGGTTGTTGCCGTAATGCGCCGAGTAACGCGACGAGACGTTGACCGCTGCCGGGTCCTCACCGAGGGTTTTCCAGACCACACCACCCCAGCCAGCCTCGAAGGCGCGGACCACGTTGTAGGCCTTGTCGGTCGGCGGCGCGGACGCCAGCCAGAACGGATTAGGGGCTTTGATGCCGGCGAAGACTATCGAGAGATCGGCCATTTACGCAGCCTCCACGTTGAGCATCAGTTGAGCGTTGATCGCTTCGGCGGCACGTTTGCCGTGTTGCACCGCTTGTACGGTGAGGTCCTGATCGAGGCTGGTGCAGTCGCCACCGGCATACACACCGGGGATGCTGGTGCGCAGGTTTTCATCAACCTGAATGCGCTCGCCCTGACGCTGGAGTTCGCGGGCCAGCGGGTCGACGAGGGCGCTGCCGTCGAAGGCCTGGCCGATGGCCTTGAAGATTGCGTCGGCGGCCAGCTCGAAGGTTTCTCCGGTGGTTTGCAGACGGCCGTCGACCAGATCGGTGCGGGCGAAACGCATGCCACGCACGTGGCCCTGCTCGTCGAGCAGCACTTCTTCCGGTTGCGCCCAGGTCAGCAGGCGCACCTGATTGGCCTTGGCGATGTCCTGTTCGTGGCCGGTCGCGCCCATGTCGGCGGCGCCACGGCGATACACCAGATTGACATCGCGAGCACCGAGGCGGGCCATTTGCACGGCCATGTCGATAGCGGTGTTGCCCGCGCCGAGGACGATGCAGCGCTCGGCCAGCGGCAGTTGCGTGAGGTCATCAGCCTGGCGCAGTTCGCGGATGTAATCGGTGGCGGCGAGCAGGCCGGGAGCGTCCTCGTGGGCCAGGCCGAGCTGTTTGCTGGCGTTAAGGCCGAGGCCGAGGAACACCGCGTCGAACTGTTGATGCAGCTCGCTGAGGGTCAGGTTGTCGCCGAGTTTCTGCCCGTGACGGATCTCGATGCCGCCAATCTGCAGGAGGAAATCCAGCTCTTTCTGCGCGTAGTCATCGACCAGTTTGTACTTGGCGATCCCGTATTCGTTGAGGCCACCAGCCTTCTCCCGCGCTTCGAAAATCACCACGTCATGCCCGTGCATGGCGCTGCGATGCGCGCAGGAGAGACCCGCCGGCCCGGCACCGACCACGGCGATGCGCTTACCGGTGCTGGCGGCACGCTGGAATGGGTGCTCGGTGAAATGCGCGTTGTCCACGGCGTAACGTTGCAGCAGGCCGATCAATACCGGCGCGCATTCGTGGGCGTTGTTGCGCACGCAGGCCTGCTGGCAGAGGATTTCGGTCGGGCAGACCCGTGCGCAACTGCCGCCAAGGATGTTCGCCGAAAGGATTTTCTGCGCGGCACCGGGCACGTTGTCCTGATGGATGTTGCGGATGAACGACGGAATGTCGATTTCGCTAGGGCACGCATTGACGCACGGCGCGTCGTAGCAGTACAGGCAGCGTGAGGCTTCCAGATGCGCCTGGCGATCATTGAGCGGCGGCGCCAGATCGCTGAAATGGCCGGCGAGGGCGGCCGCGCTTTCGTGCGGGTGCGGGAGATGGTTCAGGGTCTCGATCACGGTTTTGTGCCTCACGGTTATTTGAGGTTTTCTGCCTCTGATGGGCAGTGGGTTTTGTGTCGTTCGGGATGGCCTCATCGCTGGCGAGCCAGCTCCCACAGGCTTCTATGGCGTTCACAAAAACATTGTGGGAGCTGGCTTGCCAGCGATAGGCCGAAGGCCGCTTTCAGCGTTTCACGGCAACTGGCTTATGTTGCTCAGCCCGCTTGCTCAGCAAATCAAACACCGCCGGATACGCCGGCCGTTCGATGTACCGCCCGGCCCCGCGCTCGGCGCGCAGGTCGCCATCGGCCCAGACCAACCGGCCCTGGCTGACGGTATGGCTCGGCACACCGCGCACGGTCTTGCCTTCGAAGATGTTGAAGTCCACCTGCTGATGGTGGGTCTTGGCGGAGATGGTGCGCGTGCCTTGCGGGTCCCATAGCACCAGGTCGGCATCGGCGCCGACGCGGATCGCACCTTTTCGTGGATAGAGGTTGAAGATTTTTGCGGTGTTGGTGGAGGTGAGGGCGACGAAGTCCTGCATCGACAAACGTCCGCTGTTGACCCCTTCATCCCAAAGCACCGCCATGCGATCTTCTATGCCGGCGGTGCCATTGGGGATCTTGCTGAAATCGTCGCGCCCGGCGGCTTTTTGTTCGGCACAGAAACAGCAATGGTCGGTGGCGGTGGTGTGCAGATTGCCGCTCTGCAAGCCATGCCACAGCGCTTCCTGATGCCCGCGCGGACGGAACGGCGGGCTCATCACGTAACCGGCGGCGGTCTGCCAGTCTGGGTGTTGGTAGACACTGTCATCGAGTAGCAGATGCCCGGCGAGCACCTCGCCGTAAACCGGTTGGCCTTTGCTGCGCGCATAGGTGATTTCGTCGAGGGCTTCCTTGGTCGAGACATGCACCAGATACAGGGGCGTGCCGATGGTTTCGGCAATGCGAATCGCCCGGCTCGCGGCTTCACCTTCGACCTGCGACGGACGCGACAGTGGGTGCGCTTCCGGCCCTGTGATGCCTTGGGCCATCAACTTGCGTTGCAGGTGATACACCAGCTCGCCGTTTTCCGCGTGCACGGTTGGCACCGCGCCGAGTTCCAGGCAGCGCTCGAAACTCGCCACCAAGGTGTCGTCGGCGGCCATGATCGCGTTCTTGTAGGCCATGAAATGCTTGAAGCTGTTGATGCCGTGATGGCTGACCAGTTCGGCCATTTCCTCGCGGACCTGCTCGCTCCACCAGGTGATCGCGACATGGAAGCCATAGTCCGACGCCGACTTCTCGGCCCAGCCGCGCCACTGATGGAACGCTTCCATCAATGATTGCTGCGGATTGGGAATAACGAAGTCGATGATCGACGTGGTGCCGCCGGCCAGACCCGCTGCCGTGCCGCTGTAGAAGTCCTCACTGGCGACGGTGCCCATGAACGGTAGTTGCATGTGCGTGTGCGGGTCTATGCCGCCGGGCATCAGGTATTGGCCGCTGCCGTCGAGTACTTCGGCGCCGGCGGGAATATCAATATTTTCACCAATGGCTTTGATCACGCCGTCAGCGCAATAGACGTCGGCGCGATAACTTTCATCATGGGTAATAACGGTGGCGCCACGGATCAACAGAGACATTCCGAGTTCCTCGCAGGCATGACCGACTTGTGTCGGTTCTAAATGTTTTATTGATGTACAGCGGTGAAGGGCGTATTCCTGTCAGCGCTGTCAGGAATTGAAGCTAGTCGCAGATTTGCAATAGATCAAGATTATTTTTTATAAGCTTATGACTGTTTTAAGCTACTGAAAAATAAGGATAAAAATACAAGATCACCAAAATGGTGAGGCTGTTCACCATTTTGACGCACTTGACAGGATGGAAATATGAGCAAGATTTCCTATGTGAAATCAGCCGCTTGAAGTTGAGCTGCGGTTGCTCGTTCACAATGAAAATAAATCCAGTGCACCAGATTGAGTCCTGTCTGTTCGGACAACTTGCCAAGTGTTTAGCCTGAGCACCCAGACAAGTTTGCGCGAACTCATCCGGTGAATAATTAAAACTGATGAATATCAGAAAGTTGCAAAGCGTTTGAAACACCGCCCGATGCGTAAGCGGGGCACCCGGCACGTTTATTGATGCCGCCGCTGACACCGTGGCCGGTGCATGAAAGTTGTCAGTTCCTCCGGCCATCGTCCGGCTCGCACCTGCGTGTGCAGCCGCCTGATGAGCAAAAAAATAATCAGAAGAACAGTGGAGCGGCCATGCAACAGAACAGATCGCAAGTGACCGAGCGCGACGGCTTGTTCGAACTCGAAGCCGGCAGCGTCGGGCTCGCCAGTCGCCGTTTCGTCGACGACATGGCACCGACCAAGGTGCGCGAACGAACCTGGAACAAATGGCACATCACCGCGCTGTGGGTCGGCATGTCGATCTGCGTGCCGACCTATACCCTCGGCGGTGTGCTCACTGCGTACTTCGGCCTGACTGTTGGCGAAGCGCTGTTGGCCATTCTGTTCGCCAATATCATCGTGTTGATACCGCTCACGCTCAACGCGTTTCCCGGCACCAAGTACGGCATCCCGTTTCCGGTGTTGCTGCGCTCCTCGTTCGGGATTCTCGGTTCCAATGTGCCGTGCCTGATTCGCGCGCTGGTGGCGTGCGGCTGGTTCGGTATTCAGACGATGTTCGGCGGCTTGGCCATTCACCTGTTTCTCGGCTCGATTTTCGACGGCTGGAAATCCCTTGGCGGCACCGGGGAGGTGATCGGTTTCATGATTTTCTGGGCGCTGAACCTGTGGGTGGTGATTCGCGGCGCCGAGTCGATCAAGTGGCTGGAAACCTTATCGGCACCGCTGCTGGTGGCGGTCGGGATCGGCTTGCTGGTGTGGGCGATGCCGAATGTGTCGATGACCGAGTTGCTGGCAATCCCGCCGAAACGTCCGGAAGGCGCGAGTGTGGTCAGTTACTTTGCTGCCGGGCTGACGGCGATGGTCGGCTTCTGGGCCACGTTGTCGCTGAACATTCCCGACTTCAGTCGTTACGCCAAGAGCCAGAAGGACCAGATCCTCGGGCAGATATTCGGCTTGCCGCTGACCATGTTTCTGTTCGCCTCCCTCGGCGTGATCATGACCGCAGCGTCGGTGAAACTGGTCGGTGTCACGGTGTCTGATCCGGTCAGCCTGATCGGCCATATCCAGAGCCCGGTGTGGGTTGCGGTGGCGATGGCGTTGATCATCATCGCCACGCTGTCGACCAATACCGCCGCCAACATTGTCTCGCCGACCAACGACTTCCAGAACATTGCGCCCAAGGTCATCAATCGCACCAAAGCGGTGTTGCTCACCGGTTTTGTCGGGCTGTTGCTGATGGGCCATGAGTTGCTGAAAAAACTTGGGCTGATCGTTTCCGATGTCAGCCTGGAGACCGTGTATTCCAACTGGCTGCTGGGCTATTCGAGCCTGCTCGGGCCGATCGCCGGGATCATGGTGGTGGACTATTTCCTGATCAAGAAACAGCAACTGGACCTGGCCGGGTTGTATCGCGACGACGTGTATCCGGCGTGGAACTGGGCTGGATTTCTCGCGTTCGGCGTGCCGGTGGTGTTGACCTTGTTGTCGCTGGGCAGCGATGCGTTCAGCTGGTTTTACAGCTACGGCTGGTTTACCGGTTCGGCGCTGGGCGGGGTGATTTATTACGGGTTGTGCGTGATGCGGGCGCAGCCTTCGGTCGTGAAATCAGCGGTGTAGTTGAGGGCCTCATCGCTGGCAAGCCAGCTCCCACAGTGGACCGCATTCCAAATTCAAATATGGAGCGCATTCCCCTGTGGGAGCTGGCTTGCCAGCGATGGCGGTCTCACAAGCACCACAGCAACATCCATAAGAAAAGCAGCCTGAGGAGATCCCCATGAACGCAGCCGTAGACGTTCTGCAATCCACCCATCAGCACATCAACCGCGACCGCCTCTGGGCCTCGCTCATGGAACTGGCCAAACTCGGCGCCACGGTCAAGGGCGGGGTCTGTCGCCTGGCCCTGACTGACCTCGATCGCCAGGCCCGCGACCTGTTCGTGCAATGGTGCGAGGACGCCGGATGCAGCGTCACGGTCGATGAAGTCGGCAACATCTTCGCCCGCCGCCCGGGCCGCAATCCGAACCTGCCGCCGGTGATGACCGGTAGCCACATCGACACCCAACCCACCGGCGGCAAGTTCGACGGTTGCTTCGGCGTGCTCGCCGGCGTCGAAGTCCTGCGCACCCTCAACGACCTCGGCGTGGAAACCGAAGCGCCACTGGAGGTGGTGGTCTGGACCAACGAAGAAGGTTCGCGCTTCGCTCCGTGCATGATGGGCTCCGGCGTGTTCGCCGAGAAATTCACCCTTGAAGAAACCCTCGCCAAAGTCGATGCCGAAGGTGTCACCGTCGGCGAAGCGCTCAACGCCATCGGCTATGCCGGCCCGCGCAAAGTCAGCGGCCACA
The DNA here is from genome assembly GCF_044742875.1 of Pseudomonas sp. NPDC087817. Taxonomy (NCBI): domain Bacteria; kingdom Pseudomonadati; phylum Pseudomonadota; class Gammaproteobacteria; order Pseudomonadales; family Pseudomonadaceae; genus Pseudomonas; species Pseudomonas sp. NPDC087817. The sequence continues at coordinate 23,060 of NZ_JBIUVJ010000008.1, read as the reverse complement.
AGGTCGGCGCCTATTTCGAGGCACACATCGAACAAGGCCCGATCCTCGAAGACGAACAGAAAACCATCGGCGTGGTCCTCGGTGCGCTGGGGCAGAAGTGGTTCGACCTGAAGCTGCGCGGTGTCGAGGCGCATGCTGGCCCGACGCCGATGCACCTGCGTAAGGATGCGCTGGTCGGCGCCTCGGTGATCGTCGGCGCCGTCAACCGCGCCGCCCTCGGCCATCAACCCCATGCCTGCGGCACCGTGGGTTGCCTGCAAGCCTATCCCGGCTCGCGCAACGTCATCCCCGGCGAGGTGCGCATGACCCTCGATTTCCGCCATCTGGAACCGGCACGCCTGGACTCGATGATCGCTGAGGTGAAGCAAGTCATCGACGCCACGTGCGAAGAACATGGCCTCACTTATGAGCTGACCCCGACAGCCGATTTTCCTCCGCTGTACTTCGAAAAGGGCTGCGTGGACGCTGTGCGTAGTGCCGCGAAAGGTTTGGGCCTGTCGCACATGGACATTGTCAGCGGCGCCGGCCACGACGCGATCTTCCTCGCGGAGCTTGGGCCTGCCGGGATGATTTTTGTGCCGTGCGAGGGCGGCATCAGCCACAACGAAATCGAAAATGCTGCGCCGGATGATCTGGCGGCGGGGTGTGCGGTGTTGTTGCGGGCGATGCTGGCGGCTTCGGCGATGGTCGCGGGCGGTAAAGCTGCGGCATAAAAACAGGAGATCGCAGCCCTGCAGGCGCTGTCGAGTGCAACGCGGCTGCGATCTTTTCCTGTCACCCAAACGTCATGATTTCGTGCGATGTTGCCGCCCATGAAAATCATCACCTCCGGCGCGGCCTATCTGGATATCGACGCCTACGCCTGCTGCATCGCCTACGCCGAACTGCTCAACCTGCAAGGCATTCCTGCTCGCGCCGTCAGCAGCACACGACCTAACGCCAGCGTGTCGAAAACCGTGCTCACCTGGGGCAACGGTCTTAGCGACTACACCCCGAAAACGAACGACCAATTCATCCTGGTCGACGTTTCCGACTATCACCATTTTGACCCGATCGTGATGCTCGACCAGGTGGTGGAAGTCATTGACCATCACCCGGGTTACGAACACTACTGGGCGGAAAAACTGGGATCGACCGCCGATATCCGCCCGATCGGCGCTGCCGCCACTCAGGTTTTCCAGCGCTGGCAGACGGCGGGTCTATTGCCGCAGATCAGCAAGCAAAGCGCCGCGTTATTGGCCACGGCGATTCTGGATAACACGCTGAATTTCACCGGGCAGATGACCACGGCAGCCGATATCGAGGCCTACGCCGAACTCGCGCCTCTGGGAAAACTGCACGTGAGCTGGCCACAAACGTATTACCTTGAGTGCCAGGTCAGTATCGAAGCAGACCTCGCGGCCGCGTTGGCGGCCGATTTGAAATGGATGAAACCCGAAAGCAATCTGCCGCACGTCTTCGCGCAAATGACGGTATGGGATGCCGATGCCTTATTACAAAAGCACCTTTCGACGATCAATGGCTGGATGGCCGGGCAGGGCGAAGACTGGTTGCTGAATGTAATCGGCATCCGCGACGGTAAAAGCGCTCTGCTGGCTCAATCCAGCGTCAGCCAAGACAAACTGAATAATCTCTTGCCGCTCGACTGGCAGGCTGGAATAGCAATCCTGAAGCCCTCCATGCTGCGCAAGGAGTTGCTAAGGATTGATCTCGACCGGACTAACAAACCCGGCTCCCACAAGGTTCCGTGCGGCACAAAAATGTCGTGAACGACCCCGATCCTGTGGGAGCTGGCTTGCCAGCGATGAGGCCCATCCAGCCAGGAAAAAATCCCAGGCAATCAACTGTCAGCGATTCAAAACATCCCCCATCCACTGCAAATACTCCGCCCGCTCGGAAATCGAGTTATGCCCCGAATCCGGCACGACCTTGAGCACCGCCACGCCCTTGGGAAAATTGGCCAGTAACCGCTGCGTACTGTCCCGGGGGATTACCTCGTCATCACTCGCCGCCAGCAACAGCGTCGGCACGCGAAGATGCGCGGCGTACTTGCCTGACTCGAAGCGATCCTTGAGCAACCACTTCACCGGCACCCACGGGTATTGCCGCGCGGCGATTTCTTCGAGGCTGTTGTACGGCGTCACCAGAATCAACCGCTGCACCGGCCGTTGACTGGCCAGACGCACGGCGACCCCCGAGCCCAGGCTGCGCCCGATCACGGCGACTTGCGGATGGCTGGCATATACCTGATCGAACAGCGCCAGCGCATCCTCGGCAATCGCCTCTTCGGACGGTGAGCCGCCGCTGCCACCGAAGCCGCGATAATTGAGCAGATACACCGCGTAATCGGCAAACGCCTCGGTAAATTCCGGCAGGTTGCGCGACACGTCCTCCGCATTGCCCCCGAAATAGATCAGCGCCCGCGGTCCGACGCGCTCGCGGGTGATCACCGAAACCTGCGCGTCCGGCATCGACAGGGTCAGTTGTGAGTCGGCACTGTTGACGGCGTTGGGCTGGGGAAACCAGATCAGCGAGCGCTGAAAAAAGAACAGCGCCGCGCACAGCACCAGGTACACGGCGATGATCAAAACGACGAGTGACATCAGGGTTCGGGACATTCGGCTACTTTTAACGGGGTGTGAGGGTTCGCTGTCGCAGTGTAGTCCAGCGGTTTGATCCGGCCGTTCTCGCACACAACGTGCAACAGATCCACGCAGCAGGGGAACCAGCATGAGCCACACTGAGGGTTACTCCCGTCGCCGATTGCTCACGCTGGCTGCCGGGGTTTCGGCGGTCTTCACCTTTGATCGGGCGTTGGCCACTGCCATATCGCCCGCCGTTCCCGGAGGCCAAGCCATGCAGACCCGCGTCATCCCATCCAGCTCCGAGCCGCTGCCCATGGTCGGGCTGGGCACCTATCGCGGTTTCGACGTCGGCCCCGGCGATCCGGCCTACAAGCAACTGCCGGCGGTGCTCGACGAACTGTTCGCCAAGGGCGGCACGGTTGTCGACAGCTCGCCCATGTACGGCCGCGCTGAAGCGACCACGGGCGAACTGTTGTCGATCCATCAGCCGCGCTCGCCAGCGTTTCTGGCGACCAAGGTGTGGACGCGGGGACGTGAGGAGGGTATTGCGCAGATGGAGCAGTCGTTCAGCCTGCTGCGCACCGAATGCATCGATCTGATGCAGATCCACAATCTGCTGGACTGGCAAACTCATCTGCCAACCCTGCGTGAATGGAAAGCGCAGGGGCGCATTCGTTACATCGGCATCACCCACTACACGCCTTCGGCCTATGACGAAGTCGAGGCGGTGTTGAAGGCTGAGCCGCTGGATTTTCTGCAAATCAACTACGCCCTCGACGACCGGGGCGTGGAAAAACGCATTCTGCCGCTGTGCCGCGAGCGCGGTGTGGCAGTGATCTGCAACCGGCCGTTTGGCGGCGGTGGCGTGCTCGCCCGGCTCAAGGGCAAACCGCTGCCGGCGTGGGTGTCGGACGTGCAGGTCAACAGTTGGCCGCAACTGGCGCTGAAGTTTCTGCTGGCGCACCCGGCGGTGACTTGCGTGATTCCCGGCACCGGCAATCCACGCTACATGGCTGATAACGTCAGGGCGGGATTCGGGCCGATGCTCACCGATGCGCAGCGCCATCAGTTGATTGCGCTGGTGGGTTGAACGGTTAGGTAAGCGACTCACAACTTTGCGCCGATTCGACCGTGCATTAATTTCCAAATGATCTGAAGGACTGTCATATCTGACAGTTGGAGGGATTTTGCTTGCAGGCAATCATAGAGACGTAGCTTCAACCAGGAAGAACGATCATGGACGTGCAAAGCCGCAGATATGCCTGCTTCACTGGGGTTTGCCTCCTGCTGATCGTGTTCGCGGCCTATGCGTTGAATCAACAGTTTGTGTGTCTGGGAACGCAGCGCGGGCAGATTGCGACAATGTCTGCGAGCTCTTTGGAAGCGGCTGTGAAAATAGCCAAGGCGACTTGGGGCGCCGCGGGTTGTTATAAAAAATGACCAAACGGCTGACGCCATTCTGCGGCGCTCACTCGCGATAGCGCAGCGCCTCCAGCAACAAGGCAAACGCCGGTGCCGCCTGGCGTCGGCTCGGGTAGTAAAGGTGATAACCGGCGAAGGTCGGGCACCAGTCTTCGAGCACTTGCAGCAAGCGGCCATCGGCCAGGTACGGCGCGACGATGTTTTCCGGGATATAGCTCAGGCCGAAACCGTCCAGGGCCGCATCAAGCAGCGGGTAGACGCCGTTCAGCGTGACTTGTCCGGAAACCCGCACCTTGAGGCTTTCGCCATACTTTTCGAACTCCCAGGTATAGAGCCCGCCGTTAGTGGGCAGGCGCAAATTGTTGCAGGCGTGTTCGGTTAGCGCGCGTGGTGTTTGCGGCACTGAGCGGCTGGCGAAATACGCGGGCGACCCGACCACCGCCATGCGCATGTCCGGGCCGATGCGCGTCGCGATCATGCCTTGCGCCACGTCCTCGCCCAGGCGCACGCCCGCGTCGAAACCTTGCCCGGCGATGTCGACGAAACCGTAATCGCAGCAGACTTCGACGGCGATATCCGGGTAGCGCGGCAAAAACTTCTTGAGCACCGGGCGCAGCAGCCAGTCCAGCGAATGGTCGGTGGCGTTGATACGGATCTTGCCGGCCGGGGTTTCGCGCAGATTACTCAGCGCAGCGAGTTCTACTTCGATCTCTTCAAAGCGCGGGCCAACAGTTTGCAAAAGGTGTTCACCAGCCTCGGTGGGAGAGACGCTACGGGTGGTGCGGGTCAGCAGGCGCAGGCCCAATCGCGCTTCGAGGGCACGGATGGTATGGCTGAGCGCCGATTGCGAGACGCCGAGTTTGGCCGCAGCCTTGGTGAAACTGCGCTCACGTGCCACGGCGAGAAAGGCGAGCAGGTCAGTGGCGTTTTCACGAAGCATTGATGAGTGTCCTGCATAAGTTTTTTCGAATTCTAGTCGATTATCTAAAGAGTACAGCCCGATAAAGTGAACGCATGTCCCGTGTTGGCAGTGCCGCAGGGGTTTGTCGAAATTCTGGAGGGCTGGTCATGAATCCGATTACTGCATCTGCTTTGACTCTTTCGTTGTTGGCTGCGGATGTTCAGGCCAATGAACATCCACGGGTGACGGTAACGCCCAATGGATCACAACCATCGGCTGAAGGGCCGGCTGACTGGTTTACCGGCGCCGTGCGGATTGATGCGCCATTCAAAGGCAGCGATGACGCGCGAGTCAGCGGCGCCACGGTGACATTCGAGCCCGGAGCAAGGACGGCGTGGCATACCCATCCGTTGGGTCAGACGCTGATCGTTACTGCTGGTTCAGGTTTTGTGCAGGAGTGGGGGCAACCTGTTCGGCAGATTCGTCCTGGCGACACGGTGTGGATCGCGCCCGGTGCCAAGCATTGGCATGGCGCGGCACCAACCACGGCGATGACGCACATCGCTATTGCCGAAGTGCTGGATGGCAATGTGGTGGAGTGGATGGAGCAGGTGAGCGAAACGCAGTATCCGCGCACCGAGTGAGCCCATTTCCCTCACCCCAGCCCTCCCGAAACGTCGGACCGCCCGGTGGGAGAGGGAGCCGACGGAGGTGTCTTGCGCTATACATCGACCTGAAAGAGCAGCGTCGATTATGGATTCGGCAATGCTCTTTCAGGTCGGCGTAGTTCTGAAGCATCCCCCAATCGGTCCCCTCTCCCTTTGGGAGAGGGTTAGGGTGAGGGGCTTTTCAGCGCTTCAAATCATTTCCGGCAACGACGAGAGAATCTTGTCCAGGGTAATCGGATACTCCCGCACCCGTGCCCCGGTCGCGTTGTAGATCGCATTCGCCACCGCCGCACTCACCCCGCAAATCCCCAACTCACCGACACCCTTGGCCTTCATCGGCGAAGAAATCGGATCGGTCTCATCAAGAAAAATCACCTCCTGATGCGGAATGTCGGCGTGCACCGGCACCTCATACCCGGCCAGATCGTGGTTGACGAAAAAGCCAAGCTTCTTGTCGACCGCCAATTCCTCCATCAACGCCGCGCCCACGCCCATGGTCATCGCCCCGATAACCTGACTGCGCGCGGCTTTCGGGTTAAGAATCCGTCCGGCAGAACACACGGCGAGCATGCGCCGTACGCGAACTTCGCCAGTCGCTGCGTCCACCGCGACTTCAACAAAGTGCGCACCAAACGTCGACTGCTGATACTGCTTGGCAAGGTCGGCGAACTCAATGCTGTCCTCTGCTTCAACAACGCCGTTCTGCGCCGCATTGCGCAGCGGCAAGGTTTTGCCGCCGGCTCGCACCTGACCGTCAGTGAACTCAACTTCGCCATTCATGCCCAGTTTTGCCGCGACCGCTTCACGCAGTTTTACGCACGCGGCATAGACCCCGGCCGTCGAGCAGTTGGCGCCGAACTGGCCACCGGAGCCCGCTGACACGGGGAAGTTCGAATCGCCCAACCGCACCACGACATCGTCGATACCCACGCCCATCATCTCGGCAGCGGTCTGCGCGATGATCGTGTAACTGCCGGTGCCGATGTCGGTCATGTCGGTTTCCACCGTGACCTTGCCGTCGCGCTCCAGTCGGACCCGTGCGCCGGACTCCACCAGCAGGTTATTACGGATTGCCGCGCCGACGCCCATGCCGATCAGCCAGCGACCCTCGCGGCGGCTGCCGGGCGTGGCGTTGCGCTGGTCCCAGCCGAATTTATCGGCACCGGTTTGCAGGCATTCGATCAAACGCCGCTGGGAGAATGGCCGCTCGGTTTTCACCGGGTCGACCTGAGTGTCATTGAGGATGCGGAACTGGATCGGATCGAGTTTGAGCTGCTCGGCCATTTCATCCATGGCGATTTCCAGCGCCATCAACCCCGGTGTTTCACCCGGCGCACGCATGGCGTTGCCTTCGGGCAGATCGAGCGGCGCCAGACGCATGCTGACCAAACGATTTTGTGCGGCGTAGAGCAACTGACTCGGTTGCGCCGCGACCTCGACCTTGCCGTCCTCAAGGTTGCCCGACCAGCCTTCGTGAGCGATGGCGGTGAGTTTGCCGTCCGCCGTCGCCCCCATACGGATGCGCTGGATAGTCGCTGGACGGTGGGTGGTGTTGTTGGCGATCTGTGGGCGGGCGAGGGCGACTTTCACCGGTCTGCTCGCCATGCGCGCGCCGAGGGCGGCGAGTATCGCGTCGGCGCGAATGAACAACTTGCCGCCAAAACCGCCGCCAATGTACGGCGAGATCAAGCGGACTTTTTCCTCGGGCAAGCCAAGGGTAGTGGCGATGTCACCGACGCTCCAGGCGATCATCTGGTTGGACGTCCACAAGGTCAGCTGATCGCCTTTCCACGCGGCCAATGTTGCGTGCGGTTCCATCATTGCGTGGGACTGATCCGGGGTGGTGTAGGTCTGGTCGAACTGCACCGGCGCGGCGGTAAAAGCGGCGGCAAAATCGCCGTGTTTTACGTCTGGCAGTTCGTCTTTCGGTTCAACGCCTTGATCGCGCACGCTGGCCAGATCGAACTCGCCTTTGGCCGCGACATAATCGACTTTGACCAACTGCGCAGCAGCGCGCGCCTGCTCGAAAGTCTCGGCGACCACCAGCGCGACAGCCTGGTGATAATGCTGCACCTCAGGGCCGGCCAGCAGGTGCGCCGAGTTGTATTTGCCCTTGCCGAGTTTGCCGGCGTTGGCAGCGGTAACGATCGCCAGAACACCGGGCGCGGCTTTGGCTGCTTCCAGATCGATGTTGGTAATGCGGCCCTTGGCGATGGCCGAGCCGACCATGAAACCGTAGGCCTGATTGGCCACCGCTTCATGTTGCTCGTAGGCGTACGGCGCCTGGCCGCAGGTTTTCAGTTTGCCTTCGATGCGGTCGGTGGGTTTGCCGATGACCTTCAATTGATCAATCGGGTTGGTGGTGGCGGGCGTGTCGAATTTCATGCTTCATCCCTCGCTTGCGCCAACACCGAGCCGAGCGTGCGCTCGACCAGGGTCAGTTTGAATTGGTTGTCGTCGGTTGGCGTGGCGCCTTCGAGCAATCGTTCGCTGACGGCTTTCGCACCCTTGGGCAGCAGCGCTTCAGCCGCTTCGACGCGCCACGGTTTCGGCGCAATTCCGCCGACGGCGATGCGGCCGCTGCCGTCCTTTTGCAGGATCAGACCGACCGACACCAGCGCAAACGCGTAGGACGAACGATCACGTACCTTGTGATAAACGTGGGTGCCGCCGAGCGGAGCGGGCAGGGTCACCGAGGTGATGAATTCGCCGGGTGTGAGGCTTGTTTCAATGTTCGGCGTGTCGCCGGGCAACTGATGGAAATCCGCCATGGCAATGCGGCGCGTGCTGCCGTCCGGTTTGACCGTTTCAATCTGCGCATCGAGGGCGCGCATCGCAATCGCCATGTCGCTCGGGTGCGTGGCGATGCACGCCGCGCTGACGCCGATGATTCCCAACTGCCGACTGACCCCGCCAATTGCCGCACAGCCACTGCCGGGATTGCGCTTGTTGCAGGCCTGATTAGTGTCGTAGAAATACGGGCAGCGCGTGCGTTGCAGCAGGTTGCCGGCGGTGGTCGCCATGTTGCGCAACTGCCCCGAAGCGCCGGCGAGCAGAGCGCGCGACAGCAGCGCGTAGTCCTTGCGCACGCGGGCGTCGGCAGCCAGATCAGTGTTGCGCACCAGCGCACCGATGCGCAGACCACCCTCGGGCGTGGCTTCGATCTGATCCAGGCCGAGGTGATTGACGTCGATCAGATGCAGCGGGGTTTCGATGTCGAGCTTCATCAGATCGAGCAGATTGGTGCCGCCGGCGATGAATTTCGCGCCTTCGATCTGCGCCGCTTGTGCCGCGGCGGCGGGGGAGTCGGCGCGGCTGTAATTGAACGGTCTCATGCCGGCACCTCCGCGACTTCGCTGATCGCCTCGATGATGTTCGAGTAGGCGCCGCAACGGCAGATATTGCCGCTCATGCGTTCCTGGAATTCTGATGCGATCAGTTGTGGTTGCTCGGTCAGGCTGGGACTGACATGGCTGGGAATGCCGTCGCGGATTTCCTTGATGACCGCCACCGCCGAGCAAATCTGCCCCGGCGTGCAATAGCCGCACTGATAGCCGTCGTGTTTGATGAACGCGGCTTGCATCGGGTGCAGGTTGTCCGGCATGCCGAGGCCTTCGATGGTGGTGATCTCTGAGCCTTCGTGCATGACCGCCAGGGTCAGGCAGGAATTGATCCGTCGACCATCGGCGATCACCGTGCACGCGCCGCACTGGCCGTGGTCGCAGCCTTTTTTGCTGCCGGTCAGGTGCAGGTGTTCACGCAGGGCGTCGAGCAGGGTGGTGCGGTTGTCGACCTCAAGGGCGCGGGGCTTGCCATTGATTTGAATCGTCACTTTGTTCATGGCCGGTTGCTCCAGATTGGCGGCGTAGGCCTTGAGGCTGATAAAGGGTGGCATCGCAAACGCGGTCGCGGTCACAGCGCCGAGGATCAAAAATTTGCGTCGGGAAATCGGCATGGTTCGATTCCTTTTTCTCTCAATCAGGCGGCAGGGTTGCGAATGGCCCATGGGGGCACGCCGGCATGCTTGCCAGTCTCGTTCTAGGAATGACCGCCGGGGATAGGAAAAGGTTTTTGCGGATTTACGCTATAGAGTTATGCGCACAGCTCATCAATGGTCTGGCCGACACAGATTCAATGTAGGTCTTCGCCTGCTCGCGATGGCGGGGTGTCAGCCAATATAGGTGTTGAATGACAGGGCCTCATCGCTGGCAAGCCAGCTCTCACAGGGACTTATGCCGTAAACACAATTTGATTCACAACATAGAAACCTGTGGGAGCTGGCTTGCCAGCGATGAGGCCAGATCATCCAGCCTCAATGCCCGCCAACCACCATATGGGTAAACGGCGCCACATACGCCTGCAACGTCACCAACCCGCCAACCAGAATCGCCAGCACAATCGAGTGAAAGAACACATAGCGCAAAATCTCGCCCTCATGTCCATACCAGCGCGTCGCCGTGGAGGCCACCACAATCGATTGCGCATCGACCATCTTGCCCATTACCCCGCCCGAACTGTTCGCCGCCGCCATCAGGATCGGACTGATCCCGAGCTGCTCTGACGTCACCCGTTGCAGCCCGCCAAACAGCACGTTCGAAGCGGTATCCGAGCCCGTCAACGCCACGCCCAGCCACCCGAGCAAGGTGCCGAACATCGGATAGAAAATCCCCGTCGCCGCAAACGCCAGGCCCATGGTCGCGTCGAGTCCCGAGTAACGCGTGAGAAACCCCAGCGCCAACATCGCCGCAATGGTGATCAACGAAAAGCGCACCACCCAGAGCGTGCGCAGGTACTGCTTGAACAGTTGCGGAATCGAGTAGCCCATCAGCAGACCGCCGACGATCGCCGCGAGCAAAATCCCGCTGCCGGTGGCGGTGAACCAGGTGAATTTGTACACCGCTTCCTCGGCTTTCGGCGCGGGTACCACTGGCGGGACTTTCTCGATTTGCAGGTGCAGCGTGGTGAAGGTCACGGCCGGAGCGAAAATCGGGTTGGCCTCGTTGACCGGTTTGCCTTGCGGATCAAGTTTCGCCGAATGCGTGACCGGATCGATTGCCGGGCGCACGTCGAACATGTTCTTGAAGCCCTGGGTGCCCCAGGCAAACACAAACACGGTGAGGATGATCCACGGCATCCACGCGCGCATCACCGCCGGGCGCGCCTGATCGCTGAACGCGGCGCTGGCGGTGACTTTTTCTTCCTCGACTTTCGAGTTGTCGACTCGCCCTGACAGCGCCGCCGAGGTATGAATCGTCGCCGGTTTCCACACCTTCAAGAACAGCGTCAGGCACGCCATGGAAATCAGCGCGGCGATCACGTCCACCAGCATTGGTCCGTGGAAGTTCGACACGAGGAATTGCGGCACGGCGAAGCTGACCCCGGCCACCAGAATCGCCGGCCAGATCTCCAGCATCTTGCGCCACCCGGCGAACGCCCAGATCAACCAGAACGGCACCAGCACGGAAAAGAACGGCAGTTGCCGACCGACCATCATCGACAGTTCCATCTCATCCAGTCCGGTGACTTTGGCCAGGGTGATGATCGGCGTACCGAGCGCGCCAAAAGCCACTGGCGCGGTGTTGGCGATCAAGGCCAGACCGGACGCGGCCAACGGTGAAAAACCGAGGCCAATCAAAATCGCCCCGGTCACCGCTACCGGCGTGCCGAAGCCCGCCGCGCCTTCGAAAAATGCCCCGAAGCAAAAGGCGATCAACAGCAACTGCAAGCGTCGATCGTCGGTGATCCGCGCCAGTGAATCCTGCAACACCTTGAACGAACCGTTCTCGGTGGTCAGGCGATGCAGGAAGATGATGTTGAGCACGATCCAGCCAATCGGCAACAAGCCGTTGGCTGCGCCGAACAGCGCCGCAGAACCGGCCATGCTCGCCGGCATGCCGAAGGCGAAGATCGAAATCAGCAGCGCCGAAGCGAGGGCGAGCAGGGCGGCCAGATGCGCCTTGACGTGGAAGAAGGCCAGCGCCGCGAGCATCACCACCACCGGCACGGCGGCCATGAGCGTGGAGATCACCGGGTTGCCGAACGGATCATAGATTTGCTGCCAGACCATGGTGCACCTCTGCTTTTTATTCTTGAGGGCGCAGGTCCGTTGCGTGGGTATCGTCAAGAAGCAGTATAGGTGGCATTACGCCGCCGTTCGGCCAGGGTGATTGAGGCGATAAACGGTCATTGCTGGCCACTGAATCAAAGTGTTTTTGCCCGGTCGTATGGGCGGCTGCGCGCACTGCGTCCTGAAGATGCAGGCAGCGTTAGCCGTTCCGTCGTCAAGACCTTGGTTTTAGGGAAGTGTTGAATGAAGCGCACTACAACGATGTTGCTGACCGTGACCGCCGCCGTAATGCTCGGTGGCTGTGTGGCGGACTTTGATGATGACCACCGCCACGGCCGGCATTACGACCGCGATCATGGGCGCAATTACGACCATGACCGGCGCTGGGATGACCGCGATGACGACCGCCGCGACGGGCGTCGCTACTACCGTGATCGCGATGATGACTGACTGAGTTCTGCGCGTCGGGCATGAAAAGAGTTACGCAGACATGAGGGGATGGACTCGATGATGGCGATTCAGTAGCATCGCCGTCTTTTTGCCTTTCTCACCCAAGGATGATCATGTCTGTCTCTCCTCTGTTGCGTTGCTCGCCCGCTGTAATCTGCGCAGCGCTGTCGGGGCTCTTGCTTTCGGGATGCTCTGTGACGGGCACTTATCAGGATGCTACCGACAGCAATGCCGCCAAGTTGCGTTTTGTCGCCAATACCGATAACGCAACGATGGACTACTACGATGCAGAGCATTGCGATGGTCTGACGACGGGCCTGCTCAACAATCTGTTCATCCCCGACAGCAACCGCCGGGCCGGCATGATGGTCGCCCCACCGGAAAAGGCCAGGGGCTATCTGGAAATCAAACTGCCGCCCGAAAAAGACATGTACCTGAGTGTCAACACCCAAGTGGGTTATGCCGTTTGCGGATACGGTTTCAACTTCAAACCTGAGCGTGGTTCAGAGTACGAATTGACCCTCAGCGTCAAGGGCCGGCAATGTTCGACATTGTTGCAGCAGGTGCAGCGTATTGACGGCAAGGACCTGCGCACGCCCATTCCAATGAAACGAGAGGGACTGGAGGCATGTGCCGGGCGTGGGATCTTTCCGAAAACACTGGTGCAGTTGCCGGATACGCCGGAGCGCACCGCCATGATCGATCGCATCGTCGAGGCGAGTCTTTTCGTGGCGATCAAATCTGATCTGAAAACGCCGACGTCGACGAGCTTTTCCCCGGACAAAATCGATTCGATGGTCAGCGAGCGAAAGGGCAAAATCCGCTTCGAATTGCCGGATGAGTACTGGACGCTCTATCGCCAGAATCTGTTCGAGTTCACCCATGAAAGCGATGCCATTGCCAGCGAGGCGATGGCACGTACCAGCGATGAGTACCGCAAGCGTTTGCGCAGTATCGACGACCAGCAGTTGAAGGCATGGTCCGCCGTTGACGGTACTTCCGGTAAGCGCGGCAACGTGGCGCCGACGGAGATGGAGACGGCCATGATCCAGTTTTACTATCAGTCGGCCAAAGAGGAGATGGCCGAAGCCAGCAGACGCCATCTCGACCGCATGGCTAGATTGGAAGCGCAATACGACGTGTGCTCGCGTTACCGCGATTGCTGGACACGCTGAGCAGCGTTATTGCGTTGTAAAAAAGCCCACTGCGCCGAAACGGCCAGTGGGCTTTTTTGTGCGTGTTGCAATTAAAAGTGAGCGCTCGCCCGGACGCTGGTATGCGCAGGCACTGAGGCCTCGAGATCCAGCAAATGGGTGGCGAGAATGTCGCTCAGAAAGCGGAACTGATCGTTGATGCCGACCACTTCATTGCTGAAATGATTGGTCGCGGCGGGCATCAGCAGATCTTCGAAATCTTCGTTGAACACCAGCGTCTGCGCCTTGCGGTTGACGACGTGTTGTTCGTAGTAGTTGCTGCCGAACACCGGGAAACTCACGGAGAGTGCGATGGTGTGAATCATGATGTGAACTCCTCGTTGTGTCTCGGATGGGGCAATCGTGCCTTCGCCGGACGGCGGGCGGAAGGCAATCGTCGCGATGGTGAATATCGACGGCATTGATGGTTGGGAATTCGGTGGTGGGTTTGCTGGCCCCATCGCCGGCAAGCCAGCGCCCACGGGAATCGCGGGTGCTCACAAAATCCAAGTTCGCTGGAGATCACTGTGGAAGCTGGCTTGCCAGCGATAGGGCCAGCACCTCCACCATCAGGCTCTACTGATCCACCTATACTCAAATCTGCCTATCTCCTGATTTGAAGGAAACCGCCACCGTGACCCTGCGTGCGCTGGCCCTTGCCGCACTGTTTCTGCTGGCCGGCTGCGCCTCTTCGGTGCGGGCCCCTGCACCCGCGCCGGCAGTGGTTGTGTCACCAGCGACCTGGCAGCAAGTCGACCGCGAGATCGTCAGTGCTTCGCAACAGGCCACCGAGCAGGTCAAGCTGTTCGCCCGTGGCTCGATGGAACATTGGCGCACTCGCGTCTATCAGCAAACTGAAGAAAATTTCATCCCGTGGTTCAGCAGCTACTGGACCCAGGAATGGCTGTCGATGAAGGTCAGTTGGTACACGATCAGTGCCGGCGGCGAGCAGGACGCATCGGCCAAGCGACTGGCGACGTATCTGCTTGAGCAATATCAGGAAAGGGTCCTTGCGCCGGTGGCGGTGGAGATCGATCCGGACGCCATTCTGGGGCAGGCCACGGCGTTCTATGTGCAACTGATGGCGCAACAGATGCCGCTCATCGCCCAGCGTCACGGTGTGCCTGTCGCTCAGCTCAACGGGCGTTTGCAGAAGATACCGGCGATCGCACTTGGCCCGCCGCCTGCTCGCGACGCCTCGTTGTACAAGGTCATCAGCACCGAACCGTTGAACACGCTGCCGGCCTACGCGGCGCTGATCGACAAGATTCACACCGACGGCGGCGCCAAGGGCATTGCCTCGACCGACGCCGGTATGGCACCCGTGGCCAAACGCGCCAGCCAGCGCATGGAAGCGGAAATGGCCCCGCGTGGCGCCGCCAGCGCCGTCGCAGCAGCGGCCGGCAAACTGGCTGGGGCGATGATCTCGGTGGGAGTGATGGGGATCCGGGCGATCCTCCAGGCCAACGACCGGCCTGACAGCGAGGCGCTGATCCGCAGCAGCCTGGGCAACACCTTTGACAAGGCCTGGCTGAAACTGGTGCAGAACCCGACCACCGGTGTCATGGCCGGCACGTTGCACATGGCCGGGCAGGTCGAGCGCAATCTGGGTGGGGGCGAGGAGCCGTCGGTCGGGTTGGGCGTGAATCGTGTCGAATGGCAGCCGCCGCAATCGACCATTCAACAGAACGAACCCACCGTACAAGGAGAATAGTCATGGCTTACATCGATATTTTTGTTGCCCCGGTCCCGACTGCCAATCGCGAACAGTACAAAAAACATGCCGAAATCGCCGCGGTACTCTTTAAGGAATACGGCGCTCTGAGCGTGGCCGAATGCTGGGGTGACGACGTGCCGGACGGCAAGCTCACGTCGTTCCCGATGGCAGTGAAACTCAAGGAGGGTGAAACCGTGGCGTCTGGCTGGCTGATCTGGCCGGACAAGGCCACTCGCGATGCCGGCATGGCGAAAATGATGGAAGACCCGCGCATGAAACCCGACGTCAACCCGATGCCGTTTGACGGGCAGCGCATGATTTATGGCGGCTTCCAGTACCTCATCGAGCCCTGAAGCCTGAAACTTTCGGGAACTCGAATAACTCTGTGAGAGCTGGTTTGCCAGCGATCGGGCCAGCCTGTTCAGCATCAGTGTTGACGGGGCTATCGCCATCGCTGGCAAGCCAGCTCCCACAGGGATTTGCGCTGGATGGACGATCGCGGCATCCCGCAGGTTTTGTATCTCATTCTGCTGACGGGGTGATCCGGCAGCTTTTGCGGTGGCGGATCTGTTCGTCCGTCGGCCGCTCACGGATGAATTCGAAACGTGGCTCGCCCTCGCTGTAATGCACCAGCCAGCCCCATTCCAGTTCCTGTTCATCCTGCCCGGGATTCGGTGGCCGGGCCCACCACGGCTCTTTGCTGAGGATCTCGCGCATGGCGACCTCCGGTTGATGGCAATCCTTGAACTATAGACCTGCGTTGCGAGTCGTCAGATCAGGCTGTGTAGAATCTGCCGTTCACCAGTGAAGGAGCAGGTCATGACCGATGAAACGCACAGGGATGAGCCGTTCAAGCGGCTGTTTTTTGCACTGGACTGCCCACCGGCGCAGCGCAAGGCGATTGCTCAGTGGCGTGCGGAGTTGGGTTTGCGGGCCGGCAAAGCTGTACCGGCGGATAATTTTCACCTGACCCTGTTGTTCCTCGGCGCCGTGCCGCTGGCGCAGATCGGCGAGGTCTGCGAAGCCGCTGGCAAAGTGCGCACGCCGGGGCAGGCGTTGCGCATTTCATTGGATCGCTTGCAGGTCTGGCACCGCGCCGGGGTGTTGTCACTGGCGCCCGAGCAAGCGCCGCCGGAGTTGCTGCGCCTGGTCTACGGCCTGGAACAGGCCATGCTGCCATTCGGCTTTGAAGAGACAGCCCGAGAGTTTCGCCCGCACCTGACATTGGCGCGTGACTACCGTGCGTCGGAGCCGGAATCCGCTACGCCACCAGAGTTTTTCCTGCGTGCCGAACGCTTTGCCTTGTTCGAATCGCACAAGGGCCGTTACCGCGTTCTGCAGGATTGGCCGCTGATCTGAAGAGACAAAAAAAGGCGCCCGAGGGCGCCTGAAATTCACCTGAGCAGAGGGAGCCAGGTGAGGCCGTTCATTTGCAGGGTGCAGCGGTGGTAAGGCGCTGCGTGAACGGGAAAGCACTGAATTATTTAAGCTAAGAAAATCCTGGGCCTGGCACTGTCTGAATGTGATCTCAAAACCCTGTGGGAGCTGGCTTGCCAGCGATGGGGTCAGCACATCCGAATCACCTTTGCCTGACCCACCGACATCGCTGGCAAGCCAGCTCCCACATGTTCATCAGTGTTGTTGGAACTCCAACTCCGTAGGGTTACTTGCCGAGTTTCACTCGGGTCCAGCCACGGGTCATGATCCGCTGGGTGGCGATCGGCTGATCCGGTACCGCATACAAAGTCGCCATCACCGCCTGCGACGGATAAGAGCCCGGGTCGTTGCGGATCGCTTCGTCCACCAGCGGTGTAGCGGCCGAGTTGGCATTGCTGTAGCCGTTGCTGTTGGTGATCTCGGCAATGATGTCCGGGCGCATCAGGAAGTCCATGAACAAGTAAGCGTTCTCGACGTTCGCCGCATCGCGCGGGATGGCTACCATGTCGTAGAAGCTGCCGGCGCCTTCCTTGGGGATGCTGTAGTCGATCACCACGTTGTTCCCCGATTCCACGGCGCGGGCCTTGGCCTGCAGCACGTCACCGGAATAACCGACGGCCACGCAGATGTTGCCGTTGGCCAGATCCGAGATGTACTTCGAAGAATGGAAGTACGCCACGTACGGGCGGATTTTCATGAACAGCGCTTCGGCTTCGAGGATGTGCGCCTTGTCCTTGTCGTTCACCGGGTAGCCCAGATAGTGCAGGGCGGCCGGGATCATTTCGGTCGGCGAATCGAGGAAGCTGATGCCGCAGGCTTTGAGTTTTTCAGCGTTTTCCGGCTTGAACAGCAAGTCCCAGGAGTTGGTCGGGGCGTTGGCGCCGAGTACTTCCTTGACCTTGGCCGGGTTAAAACCGATGCCGATCGAGCCCCACATGTACGGGAACGCATGGGCGTTGTCCGGATCACTGGCGGCAGCGTTTTTCAGCAGCACCGGGTTGAGATTCTTCCAGTTCGGCAGCTTTGATTTATCCAGCGTCTGATAGACGCCGGCCTTGATCTGCTTGGCCAGGAAACTGTTGGACGGCACGACCAGGTCGTAACCGGATTTGCCCGCCAGCAAACGCGCCTCAAGGGTCTCGTTGCTGTCGAAGACGTCGTAGGTCACGCGGATACCGGTCTCGTCTTCGAACTTCTTGACGGTGTCCGGCGCGATGTAATCGGACCAGTTGTAAACACGCAGCACCTTGTCGTTGGCCTGGGCGCCCATGACGATTGCGCCCATTAAGGACAGTGTCAGCAGAGTCCTGCCAAACATTTTCATCGGTGAAACTCCATTCTTCTTATTCAAAAACACAAACCGGGTGTACATAAAACCTTGGGAGAGAGCTTCTGTGGTGAGGGGATTTAGCGAAACGTCGCACCGCCCCCGATGGGCTGCGAAGCAGCCCCAAAACCTGTGCATGCGGTGAGTCAGATACTCCGCGTGGAATGGTTTTACGACTGCTTCGCAGCCGATCGGGGCGGTGCGACGTTTCGCTAAATCCCCTCGCCACAAAAGTTGTCTCACATTAAGCGATAGTCGCGGCGCGTTGCGGCTGTTGCCACGACTCATTCGCCGTCTGATCCATCGCTTCCTGAATCGCCTTCTTGCGGCTGGCCTCTGCCTTGCGGCCGAAGTACCAGACCAGGAAAGTCACCAGCGACACCGCCAGCAGAATCAAGCTCGCCACCGCGTTGATCTCAGGCTTCACGCCCAGACGCACCGCCGAGAACACTTCCATCGGCAGGGTGGTGGAGCCCGGGCCGGACACGAAGCTCGCCAACACCAGGTCATCCAGCGACAAGGCGAACGACATCATCCCGCCCGCTGCCAGCGACGGCGCGATCATCGGAATCGTGATCAGGAAAAACACCTTGAACGGCTTCGCGCCCAGATCCATCGCTGCTTCTTCGATCGACAGGTCCAGTTCACGCAGGCGGGCGGAGACTACCACCGCCACATAGGCTGCACAAAACGTGGTGTGGGCGATCCAGATCGTCACGATGCCACGTTCCTGCGGCCAGCCGATCAGTTGCGCCATCGCCACGAACAGCAGCAACAGCGACAGACCGGTGATCACTTCCGGCATCACCAACGGCGCAGTGACCAGGCCACCAAACAGCGTGCGGCCCTTGAAACGGGTGACACGCGTCAGCACGAAGGCGGCGAGGGTGCCCAAGGCCACCGCAGCAATCGCGGTGTAGCAGGCGATTTCCAGCGAGCGCACCACCGAGCCCATCAGTTGCGTGTTGTCGAGCAAGCCGACGTACCACTTCACCGACCAGCCGCCCCACACCGTCACCAGTTTCGAGGCGTTAAACGAGTAGATCACCAGAATCAGCATCGGCAGATAGATGAACATCAGGCCGAAGATCAGCATGAACTTGGAAAAACCGAAGCGTTTCATCCCCGTGCCTCCATCTCTTTGGCCTGGCTGCGGTTGAACAGCAGAATC
The DNA here is from genome assembly GCF_044742875.1 of Pseudomonas sp. NPDC087817. Classification (NCBI taxonomy): domain Bacteria; kingdom Pseudomonadati; phylum Pseudomonadota; class Gammaproteobacteria; order Pseudomonadales; family Pseudomonadaceae; genus Pseudomonas; species Pseudomonas sp. NPDC087817. The sequence continues at coordinate 4,122 of NZ_JBIUVJ010000008.1, read as the reverse complement.
GGCACAATCAGGATCAACAGCATCACCACCGCCAGCGCGGACGCTACCGGCCAGTCGCGGTTATTGAAGAACTCTTGCCACAGCACGCGACCGATCATCAGCGTCTCCGGACCACCCAGCAGTTCCGGAATCACGAACTCGCCAACCACCGGAATGAACACCAGCATGCAACCGGCGATGATCCCGTTCTTGGCCAGCGGCACGGTGATTTTCCAGAAGTTGTTGAAGTTGCTCGAGCCCAGATCCGACGCGGCTTCCAGCAGGCTGCCATCGTGTTTGACGAGGTTGGCGTACAGCGGCAACACCATGAATGGCAGATAGGCATAGACCACGCCGATGTACACCGCAGTGTTGGTGTTGAGGATCTCGATCGGGTGATCGGTCAGCCCCGTCCACATCAGAAATGCGTTAAGCAGACCGTTGTTGCTGAGAATGCCCATCCACGCGTAAACGCGGATCAGGATCGCGGTCCAGGTCGGCATCATGATCAACAGCAGCAGGACGTTTTGCGTTTCCTTGCCGGTTTTGGTGATCGCGTAGGCCATCGGGAATCCGATCAGCAGGCACATCATCGTGCTCAGTGCGGCGACCTTCAACGAACCGAGGTACGCCGACAGGTACAACTCGTCTTCGCCGAGCATGCTGTAGTTGCCGATGTTCAGCAGCAGCTGGAATTTCTGTTCGGCGTAGGTGTAGATCTCCGAGTACGGCGGGATCGACAGTGCGGCTTCCGAAAAGCTGATCTTCATCACCAGAAAGAACGGCAGCATGAAGAACAGGAACAGCCAGATGAACGGAATGCCGATCACCAGTTTTCGTCCGCTGGGCACCAGGCGCAGGAATTGCTGATTGAAGGTTCTCATGAGCGCAGCACCACGCCGCTGTCGTCTTCCCACCAGACGTAAACCTTGTCGTCCCAGGTCGGACGCGCGCCACGGCGTTCGGCATTGGCCATGAACGACTGGACGATCTTGCCGCCGGGCAGTTCGACGTAGAACACCGAGTGACCGCCGAGGTAAGCGATGTCATGCACTTTGCCTTCGGACCAGTTGTAGCGGAACTCTGGCTTGGTCGTGCTGACGAGCATTTTTTCCGGGCGGATCGCGTAGGTGATCGACTTGTCTTGCACCGAGGTGCTGACGCCGTGACCGACGTAGATCTTCTGCTGCAAATCCGGGCTGTGGATGATCGCGTGACCTTCAAGGTCTTCCACCACGGTGCCGTCGAAAGCGTTCACGTTGCCGATGAACTCGCAGACCATGCGGCTGACCGGGGCTTCATAGATGTCGACCGGGCTGCCGATCTGAGCGATCCAGCCCAGGTGCATGATCGCAATGCGCTCGGCCATGGTCATGGCCTCTTCCTGGTCGTGGGTCACCATCACGCAAGTCACGCCGACGCGCTCGATGATCTCTACCAGCTCAAGCTGCATCTGCGAACGCAGCTTTTTATCCAGCGCGCCCATTGGTTCGTCGAGCAGCAACAGCTTCGGCCGCTTGGCCAGCGAGCGGGCGAGGGCGACGCGCTGGCGCTGACCGCCGGAGAGTTGATGCGGCTTGCGTTTGGCGTATTGGGTCATGTGCACCAGGCGCAGCATCTCTTCGACGCGGGCGTCGATTTCGCTGGCCGGCAAACGGTCCTGCTTCAAGCCGAAGGCAATGTTTTGCGCGACGGTCATGTGTGGGAACAGCGCGTAGGACTGGAACATCATGTTGATCGGCCGCTCGTACGGCGGCATGTCGGTGATGTCCACGCCGTCGAGCAGAATCCGCCCTTCAGTCGGCCGCTCGAAACCGGCGAGCATGCGCAGCAGGGTCGATTTGCCCGAACCGGAGCCGCCAAGCAGGGCAAAGATTTCGCCCTGATGGATCTCCAGGGACACGTCGTCCACTGCCGTGGTTTCGTCGAACTTCTTGGTGACACGATCGACTTTCACCAACACCTTTTTCGGTTGCTGATGACCTTCAAGTGCCTTCCTGTAAGTGCTGGAGGCGTTTGCCATGTGAAACTCCCAACAGGTTTCAGTCGCCGGGCCAACGTGGCCTGGCTTAAGAGTGGATTGCAGATCTGTAAGTGCATTCCCGGTCGGATCACATCCCCCTGTGGGAGCTGGCTTGCCAGCGATGGCGGAGGGTCAGTCACCCATTATGTTGAAGGTGATGGCCTCATCGCTGGCAAGCCAGCTCCCACAGGGTTTTGCATTGATCTGACGGGTACAGCTCATACCGATCCGGCTTGGTCGGCGCCGCCGTCCTGGCTGCCTGGGTCGTACTTGTTGTTATTACGGTTTGTTGTTTTCACGGATGACGGATGCGCACACGCGCAACCGCCGACCCCGTGGGGGCAGTAAACAGTTTTGAAATCCTTGGATGTATCAGCGCTGGTTGCGTCGCGCCGCCCGTTGCCTGCAAGCCTCGCCGAATGCCTGGAAAATTCGCAGGTAGTTCGGGTTGTCGAGCACTTGCCACTCCGGGTGCCATTGCACGCCGAGGGCAAACGACGGGCTGTGCTCGACCGAGATCGCCTCGATCAGACCGTCCGGCGCCACCGCTTCGGCGCGCAGGCCGGGGCCGAGGCGGTCGATGCCCTGACTGTGGATCGAGTTGACCTGGAACTCGCCCGGCAACTCCAGCGCTTCGAACACGCCGCCATCCAGCACGGTCACAGCGTGAGCCGGTGCGTATTGCACGGCCACGTCCGGACTATCGGCTTCGCGGTGATCGAGCATGCCCGGCAACTCGTGCACTTTCTGATGCAGGCTGCCGCCGAACGCCACGTTCATTTCCTGGAAACCACGGCAGATGCCGAGCACCGGAACGCCCGCCGCGATGGCTGCACGCAATAAAGGAAGGGTGGTGGCATCCCGCGCCGGATCGTGATCCGTGCCGGGGGCGCTGGCCGGGCCTTGATAGTGGAAAGGTTCCACATTCGAGGGCGAACCGGTCAGCAGCAGACCGTCGAGTTGACCGAGCAGGTCCTCGATTTCAGTCAGGTTGCCAAGGGAAGGAATGACCACTGGCAACCCCAGCGCCGCAACGCTGACAGCGCGAACGTATTTGTCGCCGCTGATGTGATAGGGGTGCAGGCCAATCTGTTTGACGCACGCAGTAACGCCGATCAATGGCTTGAATGCCATTTTTATTCACCTCGAAGTTTGACACTTGAACGAGCTTTTCCGGAGCTTAGCCTCGTTGATTTTAATTAACAACTGCCATGTAAAAAATTCTAAACGCCGTTCATCAAATCTTCATAATTTCCGGGCCTCTGGCACCTGTATTGGCACGAGAGTGTTAAAAAAGGCCCTAAAAATAAAGGCTGAGCGGCCAGCTGTTCGCTATTGACTTCACTTTGCCGTTCGGGTTGACTGGCTCGGCGAAACAGCAGTGAACATAATAATTAACAGCTAAATAGGTGCATCATGTCGGTCCCTCTGCGTACCGTTCAACTCAACGAAGCAAACGCATTCCTTAAGAAATATCCTGAGGTTTTGTACGTCGACCTTCTGATTGCGGATATGAACGGTGTGGTGCGCGGCAAGCGCATCGAACGCACCAGTCTTCATAAGGTTTACGAGAAGGGCATCAACCTGCCGGCCTCGCTCTTCGCCCTCGACATCAATGGCTCCACGGTGGAAAGCACCGGCCTGGGTCTGGACATCGGCGACGCTGACCGCATCTGCTACCCGATCCCCGGCACCCTGAGCATTGAGCCGTGGCAGAAGCGCCCAACCGCCCAATTGCTGATGACCATGCACGAGCTCGAAGGCGAGCCGTTCTTCGCCGACCCGCGTGAAGTGCTGGCCAACGTCGTACGCAAGTTCGATGAAATGGGTCTGACTATCTGCGCGGCGTTTGAGCTGGAGTTCTACCTGATCGACCAGGACAACGTGAACGGCCGTCCGCAGTCGCCGCGCTCGCCGGTATCGGGCAAGCGTCCGGTGTCGACTCAGGTCTACCTGATCGACGACCTCGACGAATACGTCGACTGCCTGCAAGACATCCTCGAAGGCGCGAAAGAGCAGGGCATCCCGGCTGACGCCATCGTCAAGGAAAGCGCCCCGGCGCAATTCGAAGTCAACCTGCATCACGTCTCTGACCCGCTCAAGGCGTGCGACTTGCTCCA